>NZ_JBQFXP010000007.1:0-274224 GCF_056540905.1 Ruegeria sp. AL1 | reverse complement strand
GCGCGGGCAAAGCCCGCGCTGCCGGGCCCAACCGAAGGAAATGTCTTGCTAAAGACCTTGACGACGGGCGGGAGCCTCCTCGGCCCTTGTGTCGCGGAGATGCCGCCCGTATTTAGGCTTCAAACGGACTTACAGGAGAATTCCGATGCTCAAAGGTTTAGGCGGTCTGGGCGATATGGCCAAGATGATGAAATCCGCACAAGACCTGCAGACCAAGATGACCGAGATGCAGGACGAACTGAACAACCTGATGGTTGTCGGCGAATCCGGTGCGGGCCTTGTCAAAGCCACGGCCACAGCCAAAGGCGAGCTCAAAGGTCTCGATATCGATCCGTCGATCTTCAATGGGGACGACAAGGAAGTGGTCGAGGACCTGATCCTGGCCGCCATCAAGGACGCCCAGACCAAAGCCGCCGAACGCTCACAGGCCGAGATGGCGAAACTGACCGAAAGCATGGGCCTGCCGGCAGATATCAAACTGCCGTTCTGATCTTCATCTTTTCAAAAATACTCCCGCCGGAGGCTCCCTCGGGCACCACGCAGGACAGGCCGTGAGTTCGAACAGCGACATCGACAACCTGATCGACCTGATGGCCAAACTGCCCGGCCTCGGCCCCCGCTCGGCCCGCCGCGCGGTACTGCACCTGATCCGCAAACGCGCCCTGCTGCTGACGCCCCTGTCAGACGCCATGCAGCAGGTCGCCATCACCGCCCGCGAATGCCTGAACTGCGGCAATGTGGGAACCACCGATATCTGTGACATATGCGACGCCGAAGCCCGCGCGACCGGAGAGCTTTGCGTCGTCGAGGACGTCGCCGACCTTTGGGCCATGGAGCGCGCGGGTGTCTTCAAAGGTCGCTATCACGTTCTGGGCGGCACGCTGTCGGCGCTGGATGGCGTCGGACCGGATGAACTCCGCATCCCACGTTTGAAGGATCGAGTGGTGGCCGAAGGCATCACCGAGGTCATCCTCGCCCTGAACGCCACCGTCGACGGTCAGACCACCGCCCATTACATCGCCGATCAGCTAGAAGGTCAGGTGCGTCTGACCTCATTGGCGCAGGGTGTCCCGATTGGCGGAGAGTTGGATTATCTCGATGACGGGACGATTACGGCGGCGTTGAGGGCACGGAAGGAAATATGAGTTCTCAACGAGTTCAATTACTTGCTAGCAACCCTCTTTTGATGTCAAACAATGCAGAACTTCTTCGAATGTTTCCTCATTCACCGGATAAAAATCTTGGCACAGATGCGATGGAATACGTGTAAAACTGTCATGTCTAGCGTCTGGGAGTAGTTTTCCGACTACAGGTGTGTCGAACTCCGGAAGTTGTCCGAGAAATTCTCCTTCGACTGGCACGGAGATAATTGTCTCTGTAGTTTCAAAATGGACCATTTCACCTTCTAATAAGCGCGAACCGCGAAAACCGATTTGTCTGACGTAAGTATATTCGACACTTCCCTGTATCTCTTCAAACAATAGATCTTGTCCAATCCATCTCGCCAGACGATCCTCATGATCCCTGATATGCATGAAAGGTAAGTCTTGAACTTGGTAAAACTCCCCGAATACGACAAATTCGCTTACTTCCGGTGTTAATCGATCAACCAAAGCTCTAAGCCGTATCTGCGCAGCCTCATCGTTGCTTAGGTCAGCCAAAATAGGGGTTTCGGCTGGATGATCGCAACTCAAAGCAGAGGCGTTAGTTACATGCAAAGTGCAAGCTGCCGAAAAACTGATAATCGAGAGGAAGTATTTCATTCGAATTCCAGACCAAAATTTCTTCAACTTTAGCTCGCGTATAATCTAACTTGAAGAAAACTTGCCAACACTCGTCTACAAGAACCCTACAGGTGTAACCCAGACATGACCCGCCTTCTCGCCCTCGCCCTTACCGCCTTCACCGCCACCGCCTCGCTCGCCCAAGAGCTCATCGACAAGGGCTTTGTCGAAGGCTGGAACATCATGATGGACCCCGCGCTTGGCGACGGGTGCTTGATCCAGACGGTGTATCAGGATCTATCGGTTGTGCGACTGGGCTATGATGCGCTGGACAATCGCGGATACTTTGCCGTCTACAACAGGGCATGGGGCGATATCAGACAGGGGGAAAGCTATCCGATCCGGTTTGAGCTGGACGGCAAAAGCTACGATGCCACCGCAATCGGGTTCAACCAGCGCGACGTGCCGGGCGCGACCGTGTTTTTCACCGACCGGGATTTTGTCGCCGCCATAGCCCGCAACAAGACCCTGACCGTTTACAACCCGGCAGGCGAGACCGTCATGGCGATTGATCTGAAAGGCACCGCCAAGGCACTGGAATACGCGCGCGAGTGCCAAAACGGCGAGCTCTAACGAATCGGATCGAACACCGCGTCTTTCGCCGTACAGTCCCGGATCACGTCGCGGCCACAAGGCACCGGCGCCAGATCGCGCGACAGGCACAGGCGGACCTCTTCAATGTAACCCTGCTTGCAGGTGATCGTGATCATGTCAGGCTCCAACACGGGATTGGCTTTCAGAAACGCCTCTTCCACGACCGATGCGGGCAGCTTGACCGTGGCGTCCAGTTTGCGAAACACCTCGGGGCGGGTAACGCCTGAATAGACCTGTCGGGACAGGGCAAAGTAATCAGACGCGGACAGACCCGAACAGGTCCCGTGTTTTTTCCACTGATGCCAGGCCAAACCGGATGAGCCCTGAATATCCTCCATTTCCCGCGTCATGCGCCGGGACGGAGGGGTCTGAGACGTGGGACAATAAGAGGGCCAGCCCTGATGGAATTGCGGCCAGAGCCCGTGCAGAATCCAGCCATGATCATGGCGCGCATCGCATTGGTCCGATCCCCGCGCATCACCTTCGCGCGCGCACCAGTTGGGCGACCAGCTAAGAGACAGGACATAGTAATCGAAAACACCCGCCTTTTCCCCTTCGGCCAGCGCCGCGACGGCGGTGAAAAGCCACAAAACAACCCAGCGCATTCGCCTCTTTCCTTCTTTACATGACGCGACTATATAGGCCCCAAGTTCCCCGACAACGGAAACCTGCCCCAAGACCACGGGGCCGCCGAATTCCGGCGACGGGACAGATGTATTCATAAGGAGGCAGGCTGATGGCAAAACCCCTGATGGCCAAAGCAACCGCCGTATGGCTGGTGGACAACACCACGATCAGCTTCAAGCAGATCGCGGATTTCGTAGGCATGCACGAGTTGGAAGTGCAGGGCATCGCAGACGGCGACGTGGCCGCCGGCGTCAAGGGGTTCGACCCCATCGCCAACAACCAGCTGACTCAGGATGAGATCGACACGGCGCAGAACAATCCGCTGCATAAGCTGAAGCTCAAGTTCAACCCGGCGGCAACCGGCGAGGAAAAGCGCCGCGGCCCGCGTTATACGCCATTGTCCAAGCGTCAGGACCGCCCGAACTCGATCCTGTGGCTGGTCAAGTTCCACCCTGAGCTCAGCGATGGCCAGATCGCCAAGCTGGTCGGCACCACCAAACCAACCATCCAGTCGATCCGCGAGCGCACGCACTGGAACATCGCCAACATGCAGCCGATTGACCCGGTTGCTCTGGGCCTGTGCAAACAGTCCGAATTGGACGCCATCGTACAGAAAGCCGCGGCCAAGAAGGCAGTCGAAGGCGGCGTGATGAGCGATGACGAGCGGCGCAAGCTGGTCTCGACCGAGCAATCGCTGGAAATGGACTCGGCACCGAAGATCCCGACCGCGATTGAGGGGCTTGAGACCTTCTCGCTATCCGACGACCCCGAGGACAAGGAAGACGATGAGCCCATCGTCGATGCCGACAGCTTCTTCAACCTGCCCAAAAGCGGCAGCAGCGAAGATGACGAGGATGATCTGCGCCCCTGATGCGCGGATGGCCCCGACCGGACAGGGTCGGGGCCTTTTTGTTTGGGGAATGAAATGCTGAGCATACTGTCCGCAATCTTCGGACCACACCGCGCCGTTTCAATCTATGCCTTCATCAAGACCAAAGGCCTGCCCATCGCGGGTGGGATCGGTGTGATCGCGGTTGCCGCCGCGCTGCTGCTGCTGAATGACAGCGGTGAGCATGAGCACCATTCGTTCATGACAGTGCCCGTGCTGTCGGCCACGGCGATCAACGGAGACCTCAAGAACGGCGTGATCGCCTCGGTCCGGTTGCCCGATGGCTCGGCCACGTCAATCACCTCGACCGAGGCTCCGATCTCGCAAACCGTTGGGTCCAGCGCCTGCGTGGAAAAGCGCGTTTATGTCGACAGTGGCGAGCCGCGATACCGGTTCAAACTGCCTCGCTATTGCGAGGCAAGCTGACACGCAAAACCGCCTGGTGGTCACACCGGGCGGTTTTTCCTTCAGATCATCTGAAACAGAATACCTGAAACGATGGCTCCGCTGATGCCCAGCCCCAGATAAGTGGCAAAGACGCGTGGCTTAACCAGCGACCAGACCGCTGCCATCGCAGGGATCGAGCTGACTGCCCCGGCCACCATGAAGGCCATCGCGGCGCCTACGGTCATGCCCTGCTCCATCAATCCGGCCAGAAGGGGCGGCGCCACATAGGAGTTCAGATAGGCGGGCATCCCGACCAGTGCGGCGATGACAATCGGCAGTATACCTTCCCCTCCGACAACGCGGGCGATCAGGTCGGCAGGGACGTAACTGACCAGCAGCGCCTCAAGCACGTAAGCCAGCGCCAACCATTTGAGCAGAAACAAGCCGTTATGGACGAATTCCGACCGGAAGCGGACCCGGCGTTCGGCCTCCTGCCAGAATTTCCAGACCGGTTTGTCGTCTATTTTCGGGTCGCAGCCGCAGCAGCCAGCGGGTTTGTATTCACGCAAGGGCTGGGCGAACGCGCCGCCGCGCATCAGCGCGCGGACCGCGAAGCCTCCGAACAGGCCCAGCGCTACGGCGGCAACCGCCTTGCCGATGGCAAAGGGCCAGCCAAGCGCGCCTGCGGTGATCAGAAGGGTTGGCGGATCGATCAAAGGCGAGCTCAGCCAGAAGGCCATGACGGCCGACAAGGGTGCGCCCAGCGCCAGAAGCCCGGCGATAAACGGGATCACCTCGCAGGAACAAAACGGTGCCAGCCCACCAAACAGAGCGGCGAGAAAGATCATCCGCGTCTCGCGCCCTTCAAACGCGCGGGCCACCATCACCTCGGCCCCGGTGGCCTTGAGGTAGGACAGCAACAGTACCGCAAACAGGATGTATTGCCCTGTATGCGCCAGTGCCTTGGCGGCAAAACTGACCACCTCGGTCCAGTTGGCCGGGTCCAGCACGGCGACTGCAATCAGGATCGCGACAATCAGTGCCCAAGGGGTCTTAAGCCAGTCAATGACCCCTGCAGTGACCGGGCGCGGGTTTTGCGACAGTTCAGCCATCATTCGCAGCCTTTCCTACTTCGTCCGCGCAACACTCACTCAGGATGAATTGCGCGAGCTTTCTTAACTCATCGAAGCGCGCCCGGTTGATGGTGCTGCGACCGACCTTTTCCTGCTCGACAACACCACCCGCGGCCAGAAACCGCAGGTGGTGGGCCAGCGTTGATGGGGCAATTCCCGTGCGGGTTTGTATCTCGCCCACGGTCAAACCGGTCTGCCCAGCCCGGACCAGCGTTTTCAGGACCTGTAGCCGGGCCTCGGACCCCATGGCCGAGAATCCTGCGGCCGCTGTTTCCCACATTGCTTTACTCCATTACACTAGATTTCTAGTTATATGGTCTAAAGCCGCGTCATGTCAATCAACATCTTCAATCCGCCTTAAGGCCAGATTGCACCCTCCTTAGGTCCAGCCTATACACAAGGCATGGGAATCGCGGTTGAGACCTTCTTTCTGGAACGCGACGGGCAAGGCACCTTGCAGGCCCGTATCCAGCAAATGATCGCAGAAGGAATTCTGTCCGGTCGGTTCCATGTAGGTGAAAAGCTGCCCTCGTCGCGGAAGCTGGCCGCACATCTGGCAGTCAGCCGGATTACGGTCACGCTGGCCTATACGGAATTGCTGGCGAATGATTATCTGACATCGCGTGGCAGGTCTGGTTATTACGTGTCCGAAAACGCGCCGGTTCCACCAAAATACACGCCAGTGCAGCGCAGTTCCGAGACGGTGGACTGGTCCAGAACGCTGGCCCGTCAGTTTTCCGGCGGTGACATCCTGCCGAAACCGCGCGACTGGCGCGATTATCAGTATCCCTTTATCTACGGGCAGGCGGACAGCAGCTTGTTTGACCACGCCAATTGGCGGCTCTGCGCGGTACGGGCACTGGGACATAAGGACTACGACTCGCTGACAGGCGACTATGTGGATCAGGATGACCCGCTGCTGGTCGAGTTCATCGCCCGCCACACTCTGCCAAGACGCGGTATTGCTGCCCGACCCGAAGAAATTCTGATTACGTTGGGTGCACAGAACGCGCTGTGGTTGGCATCCCGAGTTTTGTTGAACAAGGGTCGGAAAGCAGCCATCGAAGACCCTTGCTATTACGCATTGCGTGACCTGTTGATCCACTCGGAATGCCAGGTGACCCCCTTGCGCGTTGATTCCGACGGCCTGCCGCCGGATGCAATCCCCGACGATACCGATGTGATCTTTACCACGCCCAGCCATCAATGCCCGACAACCGCGACAATGCCGATAGACCGGCGACAGGCCCTGTTGCAGCGCGCGCGCGAGCTGGACGCCATGATTGTCGAGGATGATTACGAGTTTGAGATGTCGTTTCTGGGTGCGCCCTCGCCGGCCCTGCGGTCGCTGGATCGGGATGGGCGGGTGATCTATGTGGGCAGCTTTTCGAAATCCCTCTTTCCCGGTCTGCGTCTGGGCTACATGGTCGGATCCGAGCCTTTTATCCGCGAAGCCCGTGCGCTGAGGTCTTTGGTGTTGCGCCATCCTCCGGGTCACATTCAGCGCACGGCAGCTTATTTCCTGTCGCTGGGCCATTACGATGCGCAGGTTCGACGCATGTCCAAGGCGCTGCAAGAGCGGCGAGAGGCGCTGGATGCCGCCATCGCCGATTGTGGTCTGACGGTCGCGGGCCGTGGCAAACTGGGCGGGTCCTCGATCTGGATGCGTGCACCCCAGCAGGTCGACACGTCCGAACTGGCCCGTTCTCTACAGCAGCAAAGCGTGCATATCGAACCGGGTGAGCCCTTCTTTTCCGGTCCCGTCAAGCCACGACACTATTACCGGCTGGGCTATTCCTCGATCACTTCGGAACGTATCGCACCGGGACTCCAATTGATCGTCGAGGCTTTGCGCCAGTCCTGACCCACTCTGGACCTATTCCGCTGCAAATTCTGGCCCTAACGTGACCCCGTGCATTGGGCCACAACCGTGTTCAAAGGCCTGACACCTCGTCTGGCCCGTTCAATCATGCGCGGGGAGTATGCCGATGAAAATGACCACCGAAGAAGCCTTTGTAAAAACGCTGCAAATGCACGGGATCGAACATGCGTTCGGCATCATCGGGTCCGCGTTCATGCCTATCTCGGATATTTTCCCTAAGGCCGGGATCACCTTCTGGGACTGCGCGCATGAAGGCTCGGGCGGGATGATGGCGGATGGCTACACCCGCACCACCGGCAAGATGTCGATGATGATCGCGCAGAACGGCCCCGGTATCTCGAACTTTGTCACCGCCGTAAAGACCGCGTACTGGAACCACACGCCGCTGCTGCTGGTCACACCGCAGGCCGCGAACAAGACCGTGGGTCAGGGCGGATTCCAGGAAATCGAGCAGATGAACATGTTCGCCGACTGCGTCTGCTATCAGGAAGAGGTTCGCGACCCCTCGCGCATGGCCGAGGTGCTCAGCCGCGTGATCCAGAACGCCAAACGCTACAGCGCGCCGGCGCAGATCAACGTGCCGCGCGATTATTTCACGCAGGTTGTGGATATCGAACTGCCCCGCATCGTCGATTTCGAACTGCCCTCGGGCGGAGAAGCCGCTCTGGATGAGGCCGCCGAGTTGCTGTCGAACGCGCGTTTCCCGGTGATCCTGAACGGCGCGGGCGTGGTTTTGTCGGGCGCGATCCCGTCGACCGTTGCACTGGCCGAGCGTCTGGATGCGCCGGTCTGCTGTGGCTATCAGCACAATGACGCCTTCCCCGGCTCACACCCGCTGCACGCGGGACCCCTGGGCTATAACGGGTCCAAGGCCGGGATGCAGCTGATCGCGCAGGCGGATGTGGTGCTGGCCCTGGGCACGCGCCTCAACCCGTTCTCGACCTTGCCCGGCTATGGCATCGACTATTGGCCCTCCAACGCCAAGATCATTCAGGTTGACGTCAAACCCGAACGGATCGGCCTGACCAAGCCCGTCACTGTCGGCATTGTCGGCGACGCCAAGAAAGTCGCCGATACGCTGCTGGAGAAACTCTCGGGCACCGCCGGAGATGAAGGCCGCCAAGCCCGCAAAGATCTGATCGCGACCACCAAATCCGCCTGGGCGCAGGAACTATCCTCGATGGATCACGAGCAGGACGATCCCGGCACCACCTGGAACGAGCGGGCGCGCGCAGACAAACCGGACTGGATGAGCCCCCGCATGGCGTGGCGCGCGATTCAGTCGGCGCTACCGAAAGAGGCGATCATCTCGTCCGATATCGGCAACAACTGCGCCATCGGCAACGCCTATCCGTCCTTCGATGAAGGCCGCAAGTATCTGGCCCCCGGCCTGTTTGGCCCCTGCGGTTATGGCCTGCCCTCGGTGATCGGTGCCAAGATCGGCTGTCCGGACGTGCCTGTTGTCGGCTTTTCAGGCGATGGCGCCTTTGGCATTGCCGTCACCGAGCTGACCGCGATTGGCCGCGAAGAATGGCCTGCGATCACGCAGGTGGTGTTCCGCAACTACCAATGGGGCGCCGAGAAACGGAACTCGACCCTGTGGTACGATGACAACTTTGTCGGTACCGAACTGGACACGCAGGTCTCTTATGCCGGTATCGCAAAGGCCTGCGGCCTGAAAGGCGTGGTCGCGCGCACGATGGACGAACTGACGGCTGCTCTGGCACAGGCGGTTGAGGACCAGAAGAACGGCATCACCACCCTGATCGAAGCCATGATCAACCAGGAACTGGGTGAGCCCTTCCGCCGCGATGCGATGAAAAAGCCGGTCGAAGTGGCAGGCATCGACGCAGCTGACATGCGCGCGCAGTAATGCAAGAAAAGGGCCGGGCCTTTTGAGGGCCCGGCCTTTTACGGATTCCGAAAAGCCGCCTGAAAAACAACGAAAAGCTTGAGCCCGGTACCAGAACTCTCAAGAATGGCCAGCACGTTCAGGTACCAAGGCGACCGGCCACAGGGAGAGATATGACGTGACGCAGCAGCCCAGGATCGACCTGTCGCCCAAGGTCTCGGACGAAGTCAGACGCACCACCTGTTACATGTGCGCCTGTCGCTGCGGCATCAATGTGCATATGAAAGACGGCAAGGTCGCCTATATCGAGGGCAACCGCGACCATCCGGTGAACAAGGGCGTTCTCTGCGCCAAGGGCAGTGCGGGGATTATGCAGGTCAACGCCCCCTCCCGCCTGCGCAAGCCGCTGCGCCGGGTTGGTCCGCGCGGATCGGGAGAGTTCCGCGAGATCGAATGGGACGAGGCGATCAGCACCGCCGTCGGCTGGCTGAACGAATTGCACGAGACCGCTCCGCACAAGCTGGCCTTCTTCACCGGGCGCGACCAGAGCCAAAGCTTTACCTCGTTCTGGGCGCAGAATTTTGGCACCCCGAACTATGCCGCCCATGGCGGGTTCTGCTCTGTCAACATGGCGGCGGGCGGCATCTATACGATGGGCGGTGCGTTCTGGGAGTTCGGTCAGCCCGATTGGGAGCATACCAAGCTGTTCATGCTGTTCGGCGTGGCCGAAGACCACGACAGCAACCCGATCAAGATGGGGATCGGCAAGATCAAGGCGCGCGGCGCGCGGGTGATCGGGGTCAATCCCATCCGCTCGGGCTATAACGCGGTGGCTGATGATTGGGTCGGCATCACGCCGGGCACCGATGGGCTGTTCATCCTGTCGCTGATCCATGTGCTGATGAAAGCGGGCAAGATCGATCTCGACTATCTCAGTCGCTACACCAACGCGCCGGTTCTTGTGAATGCCACCGAAGGCCCGGAAAAGGGCCTGTTCCTGCGCGATGCAGACGGCAAGCCGCTGGTCATCGACCGCGTGACGGGCGAACCAACGGCCTTCGACAAACCCGGCGTGCGCCCGGACCTGTCGGCCACCTACGACAAAGGCGGCGTGACCCACCGCCCGGTCTTTCACCTGATGGCCGAGAAATACTTGTCCGACGATCACACCCCAGAAAAGGTGGCCGACCGCTGCGGCATCCCGGCAAAGAAAATCCGCGCCATCGCCGCCGAAATCGCCCGTGTGGCCTTTGACGAGGCCATCGAGCTGGATCAGGAATGGACCGACTTCCGCGGCGAAAAACACGCCAAGATGACAGGCCGCCCCGTTAGCTTCCACGCCATGCGCGGCATCTCGGCCCATGCCAACGGCTTCCAGACTTGCCGCGCCTTGCATGTGCTGCAAATCCTGCTGGGCACGGTTGAGGTTCCCGGCGGCTTCCGCTTCAAACCGCCCTACCCCAAACCGATCGAGGCCCACCCTACCCCCCACGGCGACCGCCGCCCGGGCCGCCCGCTGGAAGGCCCGCATCTTGGTTTCCCACGCGGCCCCGAGGACCTGCTGCTGAACGAAGACGGCACCGCCCAGCGCATCGACAAGGCGTTTACCTGGGAAAACCCGATGTCGGCCCATGGGCTGATGCATATGGTGATCTCAAACGCCGCCGCCGGTGATCCTTACAAGATCGACACGCTATTCATGTATATGGCGAACATGTCGTGGAACTCGTCCATGAACACCAAGGGCGTGATGGAGATGCTGTCGGCCCGCAACGAAGACGGCAAATACGTCATCCCGAGGATCATCTATTCCGACGCCTATTCGTCCGAGATGGTGGCCTATGCCGACCTGATCCTGCCCGACACCACCTATCTGGAACGCCACGACTGCATCTCGCTGCTGGACCGCCCGATCTGCGAGGCGGATGCCGCCGCCGATGCCATCCGCTGGCCCGTGGTCGAACCCGACCGCGACGTGCGCGGTTTTCAGTCGGTTCTGATCCAGCTTGCCAACCGCATGAGCCTGCCCGGCTTCACCAACGAAGACGGCACGCCCAAGTGGAAGGACTATGCCGACTATATCGTCAACCATCAGCGCAAACCGGGCATCGGCCCTCTGGCCGGATTCCGGGGCGAAGATGGCGACAAGGAAGGCCGTGGCGAGGTCAACCCGGACCAACTGAACCGCTATATCGAAAACGGCGGCTTCTACGTTGCTCATATCCCCGAAGGCGCGGATTACTACAAACCGTGGAACGCTGCCTATCAGGATTGGGCCGTTGGCATGGGCCTCTATGACAGCCCTCAACCCTACCTGTTTCAACTCTATTCCGAGCCGATGCGCAAATTCCAGCTGGCCGCCGAAGGACATGGGGACCGCCAGCCCCCCGACCACCTGCGCGGGCGCCTCAAGCAAACGATGGACCCTCTGCCCATCTGGTATGAAACGGACCAACAGGGCAATGAGGGCTTCACCGTCAATGCCCTGACCCAGCGCCCCATGGCGATGTATCACAGCTGGGGCACCCAGAACGCATGGCTGCGACAGTTGCACGGGCGCAACCCGCTCTACGTGCCCACCAAACTGATGCGCGAACACAACCTGCAAGACGGAGATTGGGCGAAAGTCACTTCCCCCCATGGTGAAATCACCGTCCCGGTCATGGAAATGGCTGCGCTGAACGACAACACAGTCTGGACATGGAACGCCATCGGCAAACGCAAAGGTGCCTGGGCCTTGCAGGAAGACGCACCCGAGGCCACCAAAGGCTTCCTGCTGAACCACCTGATCCACGAACTGCTGCCGCCTAAAGGCGACGGTATGCGTTGGGCAAACTCGGACCCGATAACGGGTCAGGCCGCTTGGTTCGACCTGAAGGTCAAAATCGAAAAAACCACCCCCCCGACAGACGCCCAAAGCCAGCCTGAATTCGCGCCGATCGAATCCCCCGTCGGGGCCGGCCCGAAAGACCTGGCATGGAAGGTCGGCAAATGAGCCGGATCCACCCTTCATCTGGCCATAAATATCCCGGGGAGCCGCCATTGGTTGCGCCATTGGTTCGAGCATCCAATGGCGGCGGGCTGGCCCCTCGCTCCTGCCCTATCCAAGCACGCGAAGGCACATTGACATGACCCAGCTCCCCCAAACCACCGAGCGCAAAATGGGTCTGGTCATCGACCTCGACACCTGCGTCGGCTGCCATGCCTGCGTAATCTCGTGCAAAGGCTGGAACACCGAAAACTACGGCGCGCCGCTTTCCGATCAGGACGCATACGGAGCCAGCCCGTCTGGCACCTTCCTGAACCGCGTGCATTCTTACGAGGTGCATCCCGCCGAAGGCCCGGCCCAGTTGATCCACTTCCCAAAGTCCTGCCTGCATTGCGAAGATGCCCCCTGCGTGACTGTCTGCCCCACCGGGGCCAGTTACAAACGGGTCGAGGATGGGATCGTGCTGGTCAACGAAAGCGACTGCATCGGCTGCGGGCTATGCGCATGGTCCTGCCCCTATGGCGCACGCGAGATGGATATGGCCGAAGGGGTGATGAAGAAATGCACCCTCTGTGTCGACCGCATCTACAACGAGAACCTGCCCGAGGTGGACCGGGTCCCCTCCTGCGTCCGCACCTGCCCCGCCGGAGCCCGGCATTTCGGTGATCTGGGCGATCCGGACAGCGATGTCAGCAAACTGGTCGCCGAGCGCGACGGGGTGGACCTGATGCCCGAAATGGGTACCAAACCCGTGAACAAATACCTGCCGCCCCGGCCCAAGGATCAGGTTGAAGACCAGATCGACATTCTGGCCCCGCTGCTGGCCCCTGTGACCGAAGACCCGAAGGGCTTTCTCGGCTGGCTCGACAAGGCACTGGAGAAACTCTGATGCATCCGGCTCCTTCCGTCATCATCTTCACCACATTATCCGGTCTGGGCTTCGGCCTGCTGTTCTTCCTGGGTCTCGGCCAACCCGCCGTGACGGGCTTTGTCGCCTTTGTTTTCTACCTGATCGCTTACGCGCTGGCGGTTGGCGGGCTGTTGGCCTCGACCTTCCATCTGGGGCATCCCGAACGCGCGTGGAAGGCCTTCAGCCAATGGAAATCCAGCTGGCTCAGCCGCGAAGGGGTCTGCGCAGTGGCGGCGCTCATGGTCATGGGACTCTATGCGCTGGGGGCGGTGTTTTTGCACAGTCACTGGACGCTGTTGGGGTGGATCGGGGCGCTGCTCAGCCTCGCCACCGTCTTCACCACATCAATGATCTATACGCAGCTCAAGACCATCCCGCGCTGGAACATGAACCTGACACCCGCGATGTTCCTGTCCTTCAGCCTCGCCGGTGGTGCGCTTTTGGCCGGGGCCGAGGCGCTTACCCCTTGGCTGCTGGCCATCGCAGGAGCCGTGCAGCTGGCCTATTGGGCCAAGGGAGACGGCGCGTTGTCGCGGTCGGGCACCACGCTGGGCTCCGCCACGGGATTAGGTGCACGCGGCACGGTACGCGCGTTTGAGCCGCCTCATACCGGAACCAACTATCTGCTGCGGGAATTCGTCCATGTGGTGGGTCGGAAACACGCGCAAAAACTGCGGGTGATCTCGTTTGGGCTGGCCTTTGTGTCGCCGCTGTTGCTGATCCTAATCCCGGTCGGAGGGGTCGTGATCAAACATCTGTTCGCGCTTTTGGCCGTGCTGTCGCATTTGACCGGTGTTGTGATCTCGCGCTGGCTGTTTTTTGCGCAGGCCGAGCATGTCGTCGGGCTGTATTACGGGAAACGGTGAGGGAGGGGGCCAGCCCCCTCCTTGGCCTTGCAGGCCAATTCCTCCCCCGGGATATTTGTAGCCAGATGAAGTTTGGATCCCAGTTTCCAGGGGTCGTCAGATCAGACCAGCATGGGTCATTGCGGCATCGATGGTTGCCTTGGTGCTGCTTTCCAGTTCGGTCAGGGGCGAACGGACTTCGGTGCTGCACAGACCGAGTTTGCTAAGAGCGTACTTGGCACCGACAAGGCCGGGTTCGATGAAGATCGCCTCGTGCAAGGGCATCAGGCGGTCCTGATAGGTCAGCGCTTTGGCGTAATCTCCGGTCAATGTCGCCTGCTGGAATTCAGCGCAAAGTTTCGGGGCCACGTTGGCCGTGACCGAGATGCATCCAACGCCGCCATGGGCGTTGAAGCCCAGCGCGGTGGCGTCCTCGCCCGAGAGCTGGCAGAAGTCAGGTCCACATGTGGCGCGTTGCTGGCTGACGCGGGCCAGATCGCCGGTCGCGTCCTTGACGCCGATGATGCGCGGCAGTTTGGCGAGTTCACCCATGGTTTCGGGCGTCATGTCGATGATCGACCGACCCGGGATATTGTAGATGATGATCGGGATATCGGCGCAGTCATGCAGGGCGCGGAAATGAGCCAGCAAACCCTTTTGCGTCGGCTTGTTGTAATAGGGCGTCACCACCAGCGCCGCATCGGCACCGATATTGGCGGCGAATTGCACGAATCGGATCGCTTCGACCGTGTTGTTCGAACCCGCGCCCGCGATTACCGGAACACGGCCTGATGCGGCCTTGACCACCTCGGCCACAACGGTTTCGTGTTCCTCGTGGCTGAGCGTCGGGCTCTCGCCTGTCGTGCCCACGGGCACCAACCCGGTGGACCCTTCCGAGATTTGCCACTCGACCAGGTGTTTGAGCGTCTTCAGGTCCAACTCGCCGTTATTGAACGGGGTGACGAGGGCTGGCATCGAGCCTTTGAACATGACACGCTCCTTAAGGTGCAGTTAGCAGTTTTTGCGTCACGGGATATCACAATCATGGCGATCCGTGTTGATCCCGACGGCGCAAGGTTTATCCTGAATGGCTCTATCCTTGGTTGGTTGGGAAATGCAAGGCATGACACGCGTTCTGGCGCTTTTGGTGACTGTGATTCTGGGCTTGGCCGGACAGGGGCAAGCTGACGAGGTGGGCGATTTGCGCGCAGGGCTGCATGAGATGCGCAAAGGCGACTGGAACGCCGCACTGCGCATATCGGGCGCGCGGGGATCCGTTTCGCGCGACATCATCGTCTGGCATTGGTTACGGGAAGGATTCGGAAGCTCGGGCGACGTTCTGGTGTTTCTGGACCGCCGTCCAGACTGGCCCGGGCTGGCCTGGTTGCGGCGTCGGAGCGAGCCTGCCTTTTCAGGTGCAGACCCGGACCGGGTGGTCAGGTTTTATGCCGACACCCCGCCGCAAACCGCCGAAGGGGCGCTGAATTACGCTGTGGCACTGATGGCCAAGGGACGACACGGAGAGGCCGAGGCCGATCTGGTGGCTGCCTGGCGCACGATGCCGATGGGGTCGGGGTTGCAAAAGACCTATCTTGAGAATTTCAGCACTCTGCTGAAACCGCATCACACGGCCCGGCTGGACCGGATGTTGTGGGACGGACATCTGGTCAGTGCCGGTCAGATGCTGCCATTGGTCAGCACCGATCAACGCAAACTGGCCGAGGCACGTATTGCGCTGCAAAAGAGACAACCCGGTGTGGACGGCAAGGTGGCGGCGGTTCCGGCTACACTGGCGGACGCACCCGGACTGGCGTTTGACCGGTTTGTCTGGCGGGATCGCAAAGAGCTGGACGACAGCGCGATTGACCTGATGCTGGCGCGCTCGACTGGACCGGACGCATTGGGCGAACCTGACAAATGGGCGGAAGGGCGCCGCAGGCTGGCAAGGCTTGAGATGCGCAATGGCAGCGCGACGCGGGCTTACGCGATTGCCGCGAACCATCACATGACCCCTGAGATGGGGTATGGCTATGCCGATCTTGAGTGGCTGGCCGGGTTTCTGGCGTTGCGCAAGCTGAACGACCCGGCCACGGCTGTGCGGCATTTCCAGAACTTCTCGGACGCGGTGCAATCACCAATTTCGAAAGGGCGCGGCGGGTATTGGCTGGGCCGGGCCTATGCGGCGCAAGGCAATTCTGACAAGGCATATGAAGCCTATGCGATGGGTGCAGATTATCAGACCTCGTTCTATGGCCTTCTGGCTGCCGAACAGATCGGACGGCCCTTTGACAACGAACTGGCCAATCCGCGCCGGGCACCGCATTGGAAACAGGCCGGGTTTGCCGATTCCAGTGTGCTTGAGGCAGGGCTGTTGTTGTTGCGTGCGGGCGAGGACAACTTGTCCGAACGCTTTTTGACACATCTGGTCGAAGGTCTGGACACGACCGAGGCCAACCAGCTGGGCGATCTGGTGATCGAGCTGAAGGAGCCGCATCTGGCCGTGATGATTGCCAAGCGCGCTGCAAGAACCGGGGTTGTGTTGCCGACCGCCTATTATCCGGTGCATCCGGTGGCTGATCTGGGCCTGCCCATGGCCAAGGAAATGACTCTGGCCATCGCCCGGCGCGAAAGCGAGTTCGATCCGGTTGTGATCAGCGGCGCGGGCGCGCGCGGGCTGATGCAGGTGATGCCCGCCACCGCGCAGCTGGTTGCCAAGAACATGGGCATTCTCAGCGGCCACAATACCGGCAAGCTGACCTCGGACTGGCGGTACAACGCGAGGCTGGGCGCAAATTACCTGTCCAGCCTGGCCGAAGATTTCAACGGCAATGTGGTCATGATGGCGGCCGGGTATAATGCGGGGCCGCGCAGGCCGATCTCGTGGATGGACCGCTATGGCGACCCTCGGGCGGGTGCGATCGATATTGTCGATTGGATCGAGATGATCCCCTTCAGCGAAACTCGAAACTATGTGATGCGTGTGGCGGAAAGCCTGCCGGTTTACCGCGCGCGTTTGGGGCAACCCGCATTGCCGGTTCCGTTCTCGCAGGAGCTGACAGGCTCAACCCTTGCGGCGTTCGCGCCATAGGGTGAATAGTCCGGCTGCGATGACCAGACCTGCACCCAGCACTACAGCGGGGCGCAGGGATTCGCCAAAGATCGAAATTCCAAGGATGGCGCTCCACATCAAGTGGAAATAGGCGAAGGGCTGCACGGCGCTGGCCTCGGCCATTTCATAGCACTTAATCAACAGCCAGTGCCCCAGAACGCCACTGAGGCACAACAGGCCCATCCATAGCCAGTCACCACCGGCCATCGGTTCCCAGAACCACAGACCGACACCGGTCGTGGCCACGGCCCCGGCGATTCCGGTCCAGAAAAAGCTGGTCGCCGTGCTGTCGCTGCGGGCGGCATAGCGGGTCAACAGGCCATAGATGGCAAACATCAGGGCCGAGATCAGCGGAATGACGGCCCATGGATTGAACACTCCCATACCCGGCTGCAGAATGACCAGAACTCCGATACATCCCACGCCAATGGCAGCCCAGCGCCGCCAGCCAACCTGTTCGCCCAAAACTGGGCCACTCAGCGCGGCGATCAACAAAGGGTAACAGATGAAGATTGCCTGACTTTCGATCAGGCCAAGGATGGTAAAGGCGTAAACGGCCACGCACACCTCGCCGGCCAGCAGCACACCGCGCAGGATCTGAAGCCCGAGTTGCCTGGTGCGCGCCGTGCCCGGGATGCCACCTGGCGCGCGCAGGGCAAGGACGATCACAAAGGCCGCAAAGAACCAATAGCGGATCATCACCACCATGTAGGTGTTGTACGTACCTGCCAGATGGCGCGAAATACCGTCCTGCAGCGCAAAGACGACGGTCGCCGCAATCATCAGCGCGATCCCGGCGCGGATGTTATTTTGCTGTGTCATGTCCTCAGCGCCCGGGTCATGTGGCGCTTGTGACCGTAACCCGGCGCACGGGTGACCGTAAAACCCGCCGCCTCAAGCCCACGTCGGACAAACCCGGCGGCAGTGTAGGTCGCAGCCGTGCCCCCGGACACCGTGTGCGCGCCCACATGCTGCATCAGGTCCGCCCCCCATAGCTCGGGGTTCTTGGCCGGAGAAAACCCGTCGAGAAACCATGCATCCGCGATGCCGGACCACAGGGGCAGGGTATCGCGCGCATCTCCTTCGATCACCTCCAGCCGCAGCGTGCCCAGATCGCAAGACCCGCCATGCCATCGCGACAGAAAGCGGTCGACCCAGGGCTTCAGGTCGGGAAATGCCGCCAATGCGCGTGCCATGTCAGGACGCGCCATCGGAAACGCCTCGAAGCTGGTAAAGGTCAAAGGAGTCGTTTGCCCGGATCTTTCCCACTCGGACCAGACGGTCAGCATGTTCAGACCCGTGCCGAAGCCCAGCTCGGCAATGTGGAACCCGGGCGTGAATCGCGCGGGCAGATCGTTGCCTGCCAGAAACACGTGCCGAGTCTCCTCCAACCCGTTCTGGAGCGAGAAATAAGGGTCGTCAAACCGGTCTGAGACGGGAATCTGGCCCTCTCTCCATGTCAGCGTGGCATGCTGGTCTGCCATCGGGAAATCCTGTAGCTAAGCGGCGCGACACTGAACAAGGAAAAGGGGATTGGCAATGGTCGATGTGACAGTGCGCGGCGCGGGCATCTTTGGCCTGTCCATCGCCTGGACCTGTGCACGACGCGGCGCGAAAGTGCAGGTGGTCGATCCGTACGGTCCCGGCGCAGGGTCCAGCGGCGGGCTGGTTGGCGCACTTGCGCCGCATGTGCCCGAGAATTGGAACGCCAAGAAGGCGTTTCAATTCGACAGCCTGATCATGGCCAAGCCGTTCTGGCAGCAGGTCGAGGTCACTGGTGGCGTGTCGCCCGGCTATGCGCGTCTGGGTCGCCTGCAGCCGATCGCGGATACGCGCACGCTCGAACTGGCCCATGCAAGGGCCGAGACGGCGGCGACTCTCTGGCAGGGACAGGCAGATTGGCGCGTGGTCGATGCCGCGGATATCGGGACATGGTGCCCGCACAGCCCGACCGGATTTGTAATTCACGATACGCTGAGCGCCCGGATGCATCCACGCCGTGCCTGCGCCGCACTTGTCGCGGCCTTGGCGGTGATGGGTGTCAATGTTGTGGCGGACGCAGCAGACAAAGGGGAAGTCATCCACGCCACCGGGTTGGCAGGATTGCAGGAGCTGAGCGATGCCTTCGGCAAAACGGTTGGCAATGGCGTCAAAGGTCAGGCCGCGCTGTTGCGGTTTGACGCCGGAGAAGCGCCGCAGCTGTTTGCAGATGCGATCCATTTCGTACCTCACGCCGACGGGACACTGGCCATCGGGTCGACCTCGGAGCGGGATTACGATGACCCGAGCCGCACGGACGCCGCTTTGGACGACGTTTTGGACCGGGCCATGCGGGCTGTACCGTTATTGCATGGGGCCGAGGTGATCGAACGTTGGGCTGGGGTGCGTCCGCGCAGCAAAAGCCGTGCTCCGATGCTGGGCGCCCATCCTTTGTACAAAGGCCAGTTCATCGCCAATGGCGGGTTCAAGATCGGCTTTGGCATGGCCCCGAAAGTGGCCAAGGTCATGGTCGATCTGGTGCTGGAAGCGCAGGACTCAATCCCCGCAGATTTCCGACCCGAAGCCTCACTCTGACCGGGATTTGGCCTCGGCGGACATACACTGCCGCCCGTCCGGACCCCGCACCCAGAGCACGGTATCGTTGCGGCACAGTTCGGCGGTTTCAAAGCGCATCAACGGGGATGACGCCCGAAACGAAAATTGCGCCAGTGGCCCCACCAGCCGCTCGGCAAACAGCATCAAAAGCTGCGCCAGCAGCGGGCCATGCACGACCAGCCCGGCATAGCCTTCGACGTCACGGGCATAGTCCAAATCGTAGTGAATGCGATGACCGTTGAACGTCAGTGCCGAATAGCGAAACAACAAGGTGGAATCGAACGAGACCGCCTGCAAGTCGGTCTCATCCACCCGGGCCAACGGAGGGTCTGGCCTGACTTCTGTTGCCGACGGGTCCTCGCGATAGACCAGGTCCTTCCATTCGGTCAGACATAACGCCCCGTCCTGCCAGACCTCGTGACGCAAAGTGACAAACCCCAACGGTCCGCTGCGCCCGGATTTCGACTCGGACCTTTCGCAGATCGAACGGCGTTCGGCCGGGGCACCCGCGATCAGCGGCGCATGAAACGACAGACGTCCGCCCGCCCACATTCGGCGCGGCAAACCCATGTGGGGGATCAGTCCACCCAGTTTCGGATGCCCGTCGCGGCCCAACCCTTCCGGCGGATGAGGTGTCCAGAAATACAGCTGGTGAAAGAACGGTGGCAGCGGCGACCCGGACTTGACTGAAACCTCCAGCCCCAGTGCTGTTTGAAGGGCACAGGCTCGCGCCGGGTCGATCACATCGGTCTGTCTGTCCTCGGTCATTGGGGCACCCTAGTCAGCCCGCATGGTTCGGACAAGCCGGCGAAACCTCAGAACCCGGCCTCGGTCCGTAGTCTTTGCATCAGGGTGCTCAGGGCAGTTTCATAGCGTTCGCTCAGCAACCTGCCTTGTTCGTCAAATTCATTCGAGCTGTTGGCCAGATGTATTTCAGGCCCCTGAAGGATGCGGGGTTGAAACGGCACCATATAGCTGCGCAGCACCATTTGCGCGCGCTCTCCACCTGCACGACCGGCGGCGGCGGACATCACGGCAACGGGTTTGTCCGCCCAGGGTTTGGTCTTTGTCCGGCTGACCCAGTCCAACGCGTTTTTCAGTACGCCGGATGGCCCCTTGTTGTATTCCGGCGTCGAGATGATGACTGCATGGGCCTGCGCAATCTGTTCAGACAGGGTTTGCACAGAGTCCGGAATACCCTCGCCCTGTTCCAGATCGCCGTCGTACAGCGGCAGATTCAGGTCCGCTTCGATATAGGTGCCGGGATCGAATAACCGCGCCGCTTCGCGCAGCAATTTTCGGTTGGTCGCACTTTCGCGCAATGAACCCGAAAGGCTCAGAAGAATTGGATCGGACATGGACACACTCCGTTTGTGGCGTTGTCCATTAAGTAGCCCGAGAATTCTGCGCGCCAAAGCCCGGTTGACGCGCAGTCAATGTGCAAAACGGTATGCCGAGCGGGTCCGCGTTAACCGCTCGGCACAATCACAATCTCAACCCGACGGTTCTGGGCCTTGCCCGCTGGGGTCAGATTGGACGCGATTGGCCGGTTCTCGCCCAGACCAATCGTTGTGATCCGAGATCCGTTCACGCCGTTGGCCTGCAGGATATCCGCGACCGAGCGTGCCCGCCGTTCGGACAGGCCCTGATTATAGGATGCCTCACCATCGCTGTCGGTGTGGCCGATGATCTGCACGTTTGAATTGGGGTATCTCGTCAGGTTCTGCCCCACTTTCACCAGATCGGACCGCAGCGCCGGGTTTACCGTCGCGCTGTCGGTGGCGAATGTGATGTCGTTGGGCACCGTGACGATCAGACGATCACCGGCGTTGACGATGGTAATCCCGTCATTGGCCAGTTGCTGACGCAGCTCGGCGGCCTGTTTGTCCAGCTGATTGCCGATGATACCGCCACCCGCTGCGCCGATTGCGCCGCCCGCCAACGCCCCCAGCAACGGATCGGAATCGTTGGCAATCGCACCAACACCGGCCCCGATCAAACCGCCCAGAATCGCACCTTGTTTGGCGTTCTGGTTGGGATCGGCAGGCAGGTTCAGTGTGCCCGGGTCAGTACATGCGCCCAGAACCAAAACCGAGCTTAGCCCGGCGGCGGCGACAAACTTGGAAATCGTCATGAATTCAACCTTCTGCTCTGACACCAGTTTACCGATGCCACATTCGTTACCCTATTATATCGCCCCGGACGACCGCAGGCTCAAGCAACAATCGGGTGAGTTGCTCAGTTACTTGCCGTTCAACCGGCCGGTGCAGGCTCTTGCCAGTGGTTTTGCTCCTGCCATATGGCGCGCAGAGGCTCGCCCTGGCCGCAAAAATGGTCTTCTGTTATCTCGCATGCCCAGATGCGATCTGTGCGAAAGTGCCTGAATCCATTGCGCAATTCACACCAAGCCGCCAGCATCGTGCATTCGATGTGATAAATCAGGGCAACCGGGCGTACGACCCGTTCGCTCCGTTCGCCTTCTGAATTCACATAAGTGATGCGAATCTTGCGCTCGGCCCGGATTGCCTCACGATAGTTCACGACCGGCACGCAGCCCTTTGCAGGATCATCCGCAGGCGCTCCCCACGGGGCGACCTGCAACCAGTCGGCAGGCGCGCGCAACGCGTCTATCTTGCGACACACCCGATCCGCCGCCTGTTGCAGCGTGCTGTCGCCGGTGCGCGCCAGCATCGACAGACCAACCCAAAGGGCCTCGACCTCTTCCGCATCGAAGTTCAGCGGCGGCAAGTCATATCCGCGCCGCATCAGATAACCGACCCCGGCCTCGCCCTCGATCGGCGTGCGCTGCGCCTGAAGCGCCGCAATGTCGCGATAGACGGTCCGCACCGACACTTCGAGCTTTTCTGCCAATGCTTCGGCTGTCACGGGTGCACTTGCGGCACGCAATATCTGAATGATCTCAAACAGGCGGGTCGAACGGCGCATGATGGTCTCCGGCTAAACTGCTGACACTCTAGCACAGCCCCCTGACAAGGTGGTGGCAGGAGTGATCGTCAAAGCTGGGTTCAAAGCAAAGGAGGTTTCTCATGCCAAGCCGAGACCATCACGTCCTTATGACCCTGAAACTGGACCGCTGGACACAGGATCACGCCCTGCGCGGGTTCGAGATCGAACGCGAGATTATGACCGCCCGCCAACCTTGCGTTCACCGACGCCGCAACCGGCGACTTTCGCTGGGTAATCTGAAAATGCTGTGGTCCGGGTCGGCCTAGAAATCCGCCTTGGCGCGGAATTTCATCGCAACGCCACCTTCCGGGTTTTTCAGGCGCAACTCTTCGGAATGCAGCATCAATCGCGGGAAATCCCGCGCTGCACCCTCGGCATAGAACGGGTCCCCAAGGATCGGGTGGCCGAGGGCCTGCATATGAACGCGCAGCTGGTGCGAGCGTCCGGTCTTCGGAAATAGCCGTATCCGGGTCGCGTCGCCTTCATACTTTAGAACCCGCCAGTCCGTAACCGCCGGTTTACCCGTCTCATGGCACACCATCTGACGTGGACGGTTGGGCCAGTCCACGATCAGCGGCAAATCCACTGTTCCGGTTTTTTCTGCCATCCGGCCCCAGACCCGCGCGACATAGGTTTTGCGGGTCTGGCGATGTTCGAATTGCAGGCCCAGATGCCGCTGCGCATGTGGGGTCTGGGCGAACACCATCACGCCCGATGTGTCCCGATCCAGCCGATGCACCAACAATGCCTGAGGAAAAACCGCCTGCACCCGGCTTAGCAGGCAATCCGCCAGATGCGCCCCTCGCCCCGGCACGGATAACAGCCCCGAGGGCTTGTTCACCACGATCAGTTGCGCATCTTCATACAGCACATCCAGCGGCGTTTGGGGGGGCACGTAGGTCTCGTTCATGCAGGTGTGCCTATCGCAGGATGCGACCTCCCGCAACGTCGGCCTTGCCCGAACGGATCGGTTCAGCAATTCTGATCTCCAAAGCGCAGGAGTAGCCATGCACCCCACAATCAAGCGTCTGCAAGAGGTGGTCGCCAAAGGCGATGAGAGCCTGATCCACGAGGTGCTGGCGCAAGACGTCCGATTCTCGCCACCGACCTACTACAGCACGTGGACCGGCCGCACACCGGTAGCAGCGGTGCTGGGACATGTGAGTCAGGTGTTTGCCGATTTCCGCTATCGCCGGATCATGGGAGAGGGCAAAGATTGGGCGCTCGAATTTCAATGCAAGGTCGGCGATCTCGACGCGGTTGGGGTCGACCTGATCACCCTGAACGATGACGGGCTCATACAAGAGTTCGAAGTCGTCATGCGCCCCTACAAAACCATTGGTGCCCTGCGACAAGCGATGATGACCCGTGTCATGACCGATGCGCGCTTTCTTGAATTCAAAGACGCGCTGGGGTGAACATGCCTGTCGCAGCCGATCAGGTCTTGCGCCTGCCGTTGTTGCCATTACTGGCAGTGCAAGGGCTGTCCGTGCGTCGAAACGCGCGGCTTTTGCCGGAACCTTCAGGGGAAAGACAAGGGCGCGCGGGTCGCGGACCCCGGCTACGCCTGTTGATCACCGGCGACAGCTCGGCTGCGGGTGTCGGCGCCGGCACACAAGCGCAGGCCTTGTCCGGATATCTGGTGCGCGAACTCTCTCGTCACCACACGGTCGAATGGCAACTTGAGGCCACCACGGGGCACACCACGAAGGACACATTGGACCGGCTCAACCGGTTGGAGGGTCAGTTCGACGCAGTGGTTACTGCCCTCGGCGTAAATGACGTCACCCGCGGCATCACCCAGGCCCGGTTTATCACTCAGCAGACCCAGCTGATCACGCTCCTGACCGGCCCGCTGGCCGCGCGCCGCGTGGTCGTGACGGCTGTTCCTCAGATGCACCGTTTTCCGGCGCTGCCGCAACCTTTGGCCTGGGTATTGGGCCAGCAGGCCGCGCGACTGGACAGAGGCTTGCAACAGGTCGCTGAACGCTTTCCTCAGGTCAGTCACCTGACGCTGGACCTGCCCGATGACCCGGCGCTGGCAGCCCCGGACGGGTATCACCCCAGTCCCAGAACCTATGCCATCTGGGCACAGGAAGCCGCACGCCTGCTGCGTCAGGGTTGACGTCGCATCTGCCGGATTACCGGAATCGAATACACAACCAGTGCCAGCCAGATCAGCGGAAACGCAATCACCCTTCCACGGTCGATCTGCTCTCCGAATACCGCGATGGCCGTAATGAATATCATGGTCGGGGCGATGTATTGCAGAATGCCAATCGTGGACAGCCGTACCAGCTTGGCCCCATTGGCATAAACCAACAATGGAACGGCTGTCACCACACCGCATCCAAGCAACAGCATGGTATCCGTCCCCATCACCCCAAACTGCCCGGCGCCTCGTGCACCCAGCCAAGTGACATAGGCCAGTGCCGGAACCAGAAGGATCAGCACCTCAAGCAGGAATCCCTGATTGGGGCCAATGGGAAGTGAGCGTTTAAAGAATGCATAAAACCCCCAACTCACCATCAAACCAAACGCAGCCCACGGCAGGCTTTGCGCCTGTATCACGAGGATCAGAACTCCGGTTGCCGCAATCCCGACAGCCACCAACTGCGTTTTGGTCAACGGCTCGCGCAGCAGAATTGCACCCAGCGCGATGCTGAATAGCGGGTTGATGTAATACCCCAGCGCTGCATCCAATGCGTTGCCGCTGGCAATCGCCCAGATGTAAATCGCCCAATTCACCGAAATCAGCGCCGCCGTCAGACACGCCATGCCCAACATTCTGGGGTTGCGCAAGGCAGCTTTGAGGTCCCCGGTCCGTCCCAATGCAATGAGCAGAATTCCCGCCAGGGGCACTGACCAGATGATGCGATGGGCCACAATCTCTACCGGACCAATATGCGACATCGCCTTCATGTAAAGCGGAAGAAATCCCCACAAAACATATGCGGTCACAGCCAAAGCAAGACCTTTCGGCGTATCCGCGTTTTGAAGTTGTGAGGTAGACGCTGCCATGAACAGTCTCCGGCTGATACCGTTTGTCTTTAGGCAAACTGCGCCAACTTGGAAACTCCGAAAACCGTGAACATAAGCATAACGATTTGTTATGCGACTTCATTCCAGTCGCCCGCTTTCGACATCCTCGTCATGCGAGGCTCTGCCTCGCGCTCCGGAGTATTTGGAAAAAGATGAAGGGCAGAAGATGGCTTCATCTTTTCGAAAATACTCCGGGGGAGTCGCGGCTTGCCGCGGCGGGGGTAGAGCCCCCATCCATAGTAGTCAGGTTTTGACACGCTCCGATTTCGGGTCATACATCGGCTTCAACGACGCCTCAGCCCTTACCTTGACGCCGCAAACGTCAATCTCATATCCCGATGCCAATATGTCTGTCGCTTTTTCTCCTTCGCACGGGACATAGCCCATACCAACCGCGCCGCCCAGCGTGTGGCCATAATTGCCCGAACTCAGGTAGCCGACATACTCTCCATTCCTGACGATGGGTTCATTGTGGAACAACAACGGCTCCGGGTCGGTCAGGCGGAATTGCACAAGGCGGCTCTTTGGCCCCGACGCTTTGCGTTCAATTACGGCATTGCGGCCAATGAAGTCGCAGCCTTTGTCGGTTTTGACGGCGAAACCAAGCCCCGCATCGACCACATGATCCTCGCAAGTGATATCATGCCCGAAGTGGCGGAAGCCCTTTTCGATCCGGCAGCTGTCCATCATATGCATGCCGCAAAGCTTCAACCCCATGTCCTGCCCGGCCTCGTGCAACGTTTCAAAGACGTGACCTGCCATGTCGGATGAGACATAAATCTCCCATCCAAGCTCACCCACATAGGTTACGCGATGAGCGCGAGCGAGACCCATGCCAATTTCGATCTCTTGCGCGGTGCCGAACGGGTTGGTCGCGTTTGAGAAGTCGTTGGGTGAGACTTTTTGCAGCAACGCGCGAGCATTGGGCCCCATGATCGCCAGCACGCCCTCGCCCGCAGTGACATCGGTGATGACAACGTTAAAGTCGCCCGCATGACGCTGCATCCAGGTTTGGTCCGCCAGCCGCGTCGCAGCGGGGGTGACAACCAGATAGGCCGTCTCGGACAGGCGTGTGACGGTGACGTCTGCCTCAATCCCGCCGGCCTGATTGAGGAACTGCGTATAGACGATCTTGCCGTTGGGAACCGAGTAATCGCCTCCACCGATGTAGTTCATGAACCTTTCGGCATCCGGCCCTTCCACGCGGATTTTTCCGAACGATGACATGTCATACATGCCCACATTCTCGCGGACAGCTTTGTGCTCGGCGGCGGAATTCTCGAACCAGTTCTGGCGTTTCCAGCTGTATTGGTAGTCGCGCTCCTGCCCCGGGTTGGCAAACCAGTTGGCGCGTTCCCATCCGGCCAGTTCGCCGAAGACCGCGCCATGTTCTTTCAGATGGTGGTGGAACGGTGTCCGGCGCACCCCGCGCGCGGTGGCTTTCTGGCGATAAGGGAAGTGGTCGGCATAGAGCAGACCCAGCGTTTCCTTGGACCGTTCAAACAGGTACTGCTTGTTGCCCTGAAAAGGCTGCATTCGGCTGATGTCCACATCACCCAGATCAAAGGGCTTTTCGCCGCTGTCCATCCACTCGGCCAGCGCCATGCCCGCGCCACCGGCAGACTGGATGCCGATCGAGTTGAACCCGGCAGCGACCCAAAAATTGTCCATCTCGGTGGCCAGCCCGAGGTGATAGGCATCATCGGGAGTAAAGCTTTCGGGACCGTTGAAGAAAGTGTGAATCCCCGCCTCGGCAAGCATCGGCATCCGGTTCACCGCCGCCTCAAGGATTGGCTCGAAGTGGTCGAAATCCTCGGGCAGTTGGTCAAATTCAAAGCTGTCAGGGATACCGTTCATCGCCCAGGGTTTCGCGTTCGGCTCGAACGCCCCCAGCAGGATTTTGCCTGCATCTTCTTTGTAATAGGCGCATTCATCCGGCACCCGCAGCACAGGCATTTGTGCCAGTCCTTCTATGCCCTCGGTGACGATGTAAAAATGCTCGCAGGCATGCAGCGGGACGTTCACGCCCGCCATGCGGCCAACTTCGTGACCCCACATGCCGGCGCAGTTGACGACCATGTCGCAGGCGATATGACCCTGCGCCTGTCCGTCATCGCTGATCCAGTCGACACCGCTGACGTTCCGGCCCTGCCGCGAAATTCCCGAAACCTTCACACGTTCGCGGATAACAGCACCGCGCTGGCGGGCCCCTTTGGCAAGCGCCAGCGCAATATTGGCGGGATCAGCTTGCCCATCCGTTGGCAACCAAACGCCGCCGGTCACGCCTTGAAGATTGATATGCGCGTAGCGCTCTTTGACTTCTGCAGGCGACAGTTCCTCGACCGGCACGCCAAAGGCACGCGCCATCGCGGCGTTTCGGTACAGCTCCTCCAGGCGCTCATTGGTCAGCGCGACCGAGACGGACCCGACCTGACGCAGCCCCGTGGCCACGCCGGTCTCTTCCTCCAACCCCAGATACAGTTCCGCTGAATACCGCGCCAGCTTTGTCATGTTCGAGGACGCGCGTAGTTGTCCGATCAGCCCGGCCGCATGCCACGTGGTGCCGCTGGTGAGTTGCTTGCGCTCCAGCAGTACAACGTCTGTCCAGCCTTTCTTGCTCAGATGATACGCGACCGAGCAGCCTATGACGCCGCCGCCGATGATGACCACGCGGGCCTTGGTGGGAAGATCAACCATCTGGGTGCCTTTTCCTGTCTTTCAGAGTTTGGTGTCAGACGATCCGGTGACCGGCGTCGCGAAGATGATGTGCCAGCGCGGCGATATGCTCTGGCCCAACCTCGCAGCAGCCACCCACGATTGTGGCTCCCTGTTCGACCCAACCCATTGCGTGCGCGGCATAGGCCGCAGGGCCCAGATCGCCGCGCTGTTCAAGCGCATCGACGGTGGGAGCATCTTGCAGAAAACCGTCGGTGATGCCGGTGAAGCCGTTGGCATAGGCCCCGAAAGGCAGGCCCATCGGGGCCAGAATGTCCAGCGCCGCCGGGATCGCTTCGGGGCGTGAGCAGTTGATCAGCACAGCCTCGGGGCGGAACCGTTCGAGCACGGGGGCAATGTCGCCCAGCGGCTCGCCCGAGCGAAGCCGCGTGCCGTCGTCATCCTTGACCGAAAAGCCGATCCAGACGGGTTTGCCGTGCCCTTCGACACCGCGCAGCGCGCCTTCGGCTTCCTGTAGCGACGACACGGTTTCGATCAGGAGCAGATCGACACGGTCGGCCATCATCGCGGCCAGTTCACCGAATTTCTCGGCAGCCTCGTCGGGGTCGGGGTTCAGGTCGGGGCGGTATGTAGCCAGCAGTGGACCCAACGCCCCGGCAATCCGGCCACCATGGCCCGAGCGGGCGTGTTCTGCTTGCGACAGGGCTGCGTCGATCAGGGCAGGCAGTTGATCCTCGATCCCTTCGCGCACAAGGCGCGAGCGATGGATGGCATAGGTATTCGTGGTCGCGACCGTGGCACCGGCGCGGAAATAGGCGTCATGGACTTCGGCCAGAATGGCGGGCTTGTCGATCATCACGCGGGTGGACCAAAGCGGCGTCGGCCGGTCGCCGCTGCGCTTGACCAGTTCCTGCCCGATTGAACCATCCAGAAGTGTGATGTCAGCCATGTTCGTCGTCCTTAAGGGATCAGCACCAGTTTTCCAGGCAGTGTTTTCGACTGAAAGTCCTCTTGCGCCTGCGCAATGTCTTTCAGCGGATATGTCTTTGAGATCAGCGGTTTGATCCGATCCGCGTTTATCAGTTCGACCAGACGGCCAAAGACCTCGAACGCCTGATGGGTGCAGCCGTGGATGGTGATGTCGCGCAGGTAGATATCGCGCAGATCGGTCTCGACGATGGGCCCGGCGATAGCACCCGAGACAGCATAGTGGCCGCCGGGTTTCAGCGACAGGATCAGTCCGGGCCACGCGGGGCCTCCGACCACATCGATCACCGCGTCGAACATGTCTTTTGGCAAGGGCGCATTCCGGTCGAAGGTTTCCGCCGCGCCTTGACGTGTGACCACATTCGCTTTGGTCGCGCTGGTGACGGCGTAGACATGCGCGCCCCGGATCGCGGCCAGTTGCACGGCGGCAAGGCCAACGCCACCCGATGCGCCGGTGATCAGAACCTTTTGGCCAGCGGTCGCGCCCGCACGGGTCAATAGGTTCTCGGCCGTACCAAAGGCGCAGGGAATGGCGGCAATTTCGATGTCGGACAGGGGCGAGGTCGAGACGTCATAGAGGTCATCCGCCTCGACCAGACAATATTGCGCAAAGGCCCCGTCAAGCTCGGAGCCCAGCGCGATGAACCCGGTCGGTTTTCCGGGGCTCGGGCGCGGCAGGTTGATCGGGCAAGTCACACGCTGACCCGGTTGGAAGCCAGTCTCGGGGCCAGCCAGTTCGACAATGCCACACAGATCGCCGCCCTGAATGCGCGGGAACTGCAAGGCTCCGCCCCAGCCACCTGCATCCACGTCCTGATCAACCGCATCGGTTGCACCGGTCACCTCCGATGAATACCAGCCGACCCGCGTGTTGATATCGGTGTTATTCACCCCGGCTGCAGCGACCCGGACGAGGACCTGACCGTGTCCGGGGCTAGGCACGGGGATATCCTCGCGCCATTCCAGCGCATCCGGCCCGCCGTGACGGGTCAGGTAGACACCTTGCATGACGCTTGGAACGCCCATGGATCAGGCCCGCAACCGCTCGTTGACCGGGTCCCAAAGCGGTTGATCCTCTTGCACCACGGCGGGGTATTTCTGGCCGTAGATTTCAACCTCCAACGCGGTGCCGGGGTTCGCCAGTTCAGCCTTGATCATACCCAGCGCGATCGACTTGCCGACACGATATCCCCATGCGCCCGAGGTCGTCTCGCCGACGATCTGATCACCCTGCCAGATGCAGGACATGTAGGGCGCGTCGCAGTCACCGGCCTCAACCGTCAGAGTGACAAAGGATTTCTTCACGCCCTGCTGCTTTTCGTTCAGGATCGCCGCCTTGCCGGGGAAGTCTTGTGGCTTGTCCAGCTTGACGAACCGCTCCAACCCGCCTTCCAGCAGCGAGTAGTCGGTGGACAGGTCACCCTTCCACGCGCGATAGCCTTTTTCGATCCGCAGCGAGTTCAAGGCATACATCCCGAACGGCTTGGCACCCGCTTCGAGGATCGCGTCATAGATGGCGGGCATGTCCGCGTTCTCGGCGTGGACCTCCCACCCAAGCTCTCCGGCGAAGGACACGCGCAAAAGTGCCACCCATCCGCCCTTGATCTCGCTTTCCTGAAAGCTGAGCCACGGCAGGCTCAGGTCGGCATCGCAGACCTTGGCCAGAACCTCGCGCGATTTGAGGCCGGTCACGATCAGCGTGTCCATCCGCGTGGTCCAGTCTTCCAGCGTAAAGGCGGCATTGGCAGGCATGTGGCGTTCAAGCCATTCCCGGTCATGCCATTGGGCGGTCGCCGCTGTTACCAGTACGAACAGGTCTTCGGCTTCGCGGGTTACGGACATCTCGGTCAGGATGCGGCCGCGATCATCCGAGAAATAGACCAGCCCGACGCGACCAATCTTGGGCAATGACCCGGTCACAAGCCCTCGCAGCCATTCGTCCGCGCCGGGCCCCTGAATTTTGAACCGCGAGAAACCCGGCAGGTCGAGCACGCCACAATGATCGCGAACCGCCTCGCATTCTTCCTTGATCCGCTGCTCCCACGGGCCCGAGCGGCCCCAGGTATGCGTGGCCTCAAGCGAGGTATCGTCGCCCGGCTTGGCGAACCAGTTGGCGCGTTCCCAGCCGTTATAAGCCCCCATGACACCGCCCAGTTCCTTGACCTTGGCGTGAACGGGCGAGACTTTCTTGTCGCGCGCCGCAGGCCATTCATGATGGGGGAAGTGCATGGCGTATTCGTTGCCATAAACTTCCATGCCCTTCTGGTTGCAGTAGTCCTGATCGGTGTAATCCGTGTAACGACGCGGATCGACGGCCCACATATCCCATTCGGTGTGGCCATCGACGATCCATTCGGCCAGCACTTTGCCTGCGCCGCCGCCTTGCGCGATGCCAAAGGTAAAGCTGTGCGCTTCGAACGCGTTTTTCACGCCGGGCATCGGGCCGATCAGCGGCAGACCATCCGGCGCATAAGGGATCGGACCGTTGATGACACGACCCACGCCCGAGGTTGCCATCAGCGGCACCCGCTCCATCGCGTCGGTGACGATATCCTCGATCCGGTCCAGATCGTCGTTCCACAGCTGGAAGCTGAAATCCTCGGGCATCGGATCGTCCTCGGTCATCCAGTGGCCCTTGCAGTTGCGCTCATAAGGTCCGAGGTTGAAGCCGTTCTTCTCCTGCCGCAGGTAATAAGACACGTCCACGTCGCGCAGCAAAGGCAGCTTGCCGCCGTTTTCCTTGGACCAAGCTTCGACCTCGGGCACTTCGTCGGTCAGCAGGTACTGATGGCTCATGACCATGGCCGGAACGGTTCGCCCGCCAAAGGGTTTGAACATCTCACCCACGCGCTGCGCGTAATATCCGGCAGCGTTGACCACATAATCACAGGCAATGTCGCCCTTCTCCGTGTGGACGGTCCATGTGCCATCCTCATGCTGGGTCACACCCGTCGCGGGACAAAAGCGGATGATCTTCTGGCCAAGATCGCGCGCGCCCTTGGCCAGCGCCTGCGTCAGCTGCGCCGGGTCGATGTCGCCATCGGTCGGGTCGTAGAGCACGCCCTCAAGGTCATGGGTTTCCAAAAACGGATAGCGCTCTTTGGCCTCTTCCGGCGTCCACATCTCCATCGCGATGCCCTGATAGCGACCCATGGAACAGGCGCGCTCAAACTCCTGCATCCGCTCGGCGCTGTGGGCCAGACGGATCGAACCCGAGACATGGTAGTTCATCGGATAGTCGACCTCATCCGCCAGCCGCGCATACAGCTCGGTCGAATAGCGCTGCATGTTCATGATCGCCCATGAGGTCGAAAAGGTCGGCACATTCCCTGCCGCGTGCCAGGTGGAGCCCGCTGTCAACTCGTTCTTTTCCAGCAAAACGCAATCGGTCCAGCCTTTCTTGGCCAGATGGTACAGGGATGAGCAGCCGACAACGCCGCCGCCGATGATGACCACACGGGCCTTGGTTGGAAAGTCACTCATGCGCTTGGGTCCCTGTTAATGTGCCCGTTGGGGCAGATCGTCCTGAATGTCGTAATAGTCGCCCTTGTCGGCGACAAAGATGTGCTGGGCGAGCCTCAGCCCCGTCGGTTCGTCCAGTGACCCGACCGAGACAGCAATCGTGTCCTCATCCTTGTGTTGCCAGAACAGGAACGAGCCGCAGGCGCTGCAGAACCCGCGTTTGGCGATGTCCGAGGCGCGAAACCAGCCCAGCGTCTCGCTGGCGGTAAAGCTGAGGTTGTCCTGATGCGTCACGCTTGAGGCCCACAGATGCCCCGACTGCCTGCGGCACTGGCCACAGTGACAGGCATTTGGCGGGGTCAGGTCTCCGTCAATGGTGAACGCGACCTTGCCGCACAGGCAGGACCCTTTGTGCATATCTTTACCCCTTTGCTGTGGGCGTGGTGCTGGTGCCCAGCAACACGCCGTAGATGATGAAACAGGTCGCCATGATGCGGCGCACCCATATGTTGAACACAGCGCCCAGCGCCGCTTTGCCCATCAGCGCACCCAGCAGGGTAAAGCCTGTATAGCTGAGCGTGGTAATGACCAGCGCGGTGGGCATGATGACCTCCATCTGCTGCCAGATCGGAACCTCCGGCTGCACGAATTGCGAAAAGGCCGCGAGGTATCCGGCCACGCTTTTGGGGTTGATCGTCGCCACGGCAAGCGCATGCAAATAGATGTGCCGCGCGGGCCGTTCCGAGGCGGGCGCGGGCTTACTGGCGTTCATCCAACCGCGCACCCCCATCCAGATCAGGAACCCAGCTCCGATCAATTTGGCGACGAAGAACCCGGTGGGTGAGGCCGCGATCAGCGCCGTGACGCCCAGCGCCGACAGGATCAGAAACGCACTGGCCTGCGTCAGGATTGCCAGCACGCCGAGCATGGCCTTGGGAAACGGCAGGCTCATGCCGTTTGAGATGCAATTGACCGCATTCGGCCCCGGGGTGGTGACGAACACCACCCAGAACAGTGCGAATATGGTCCAGGCCTCGAAACTCATCAGTACACCGGCGGCGCGATGACCCAGACGGCCACGGCGGGCTCATCATAGGGATTGGACCAAAGATGGCTTTCATTCCGAATGCGGAAACTGTCTCCGGGACCAACAGTGAACGAACGATCCCCGATGGTCAGGTCCAGCTTGCCGGACAGGATATAGCCCACCTCTTGCGTCGGACGCAGCGTGGGCGTTTTCAGACGGGATCCGGGTTGGAACGTGGAATGGACGACTTCAAAGTCATCGGTCAGATCGGGTGAGAGCAATTCCTCGATCAGACCTTCCTCGCCGGATCCCATCTTTCGACGGGACCCCGCGCGAACGACAAGGCCCTGTTCGTCGGCAGGGGCTGCGGATTGGCCGAACAGCATGGACATCGGAACGTTGAGGCACTGCGCAATCTGCCGCAGGTCCGAGATCGAAGGTTCGGACTTGTCCCGCTCGACCTGACTGAGCCAGCCGACCGAGCGATCCAGCCGCGCCGCGATCTCGGTCAGTGTCAGACCCCGCGCTTTGCGCAGGGCGCGCAGATCGGCACCAAGAGAGGCGCTATGAGGGGCCTGGCTGTTCAAAATGCGCTCCGATCTTCGTGAAATTTTCAGCTTAAATTTCACGATGCCTCGAATCGGTGAAATTTCAAAGCATTTTTTCACTTGGGTGCGTCGAATCCTTTGGCTATGCAGGCAGCATGTGGATTGCAGTGCTGTACCTGTGGGTGATCAACGCCCTGACTTTGCTGGCTTTTGGCTGGGACAAGCTGCGCGCGCGCCGGAAAAGATGGCGCGTGCCCGAGCGGCGTTTGCTGTGGCTGGCGGTTCTTGGCGGTAGCCCCGGAGCGGTGCTGGGGCGATGGATCTTTGGGCACAAGACGCGTAAGACAGGCTTCTCGGCCAAACTATTCGCCATTCTGGCCGTCCATGGCGCGCTGATCTTTGTTCTGATGACCGAAATTCTTCCGGTTTCGTAGAAACACCCGGTGCACGGCGCGGGTTTGGAATGACCGGTGCACCACTTGTCTGTTACATTGACGTGATCTCTGGTTGCAGAGGTTTTTTCAGATATTCAAGAGGGTTGGATCGAAAATGGAAAACGGGCTCGGTTTCTTTGATATTGTCTGGTCGATTTTTTGGCTGTTCCTGATGGTCGCCTGGTTCTGGGTGATGATATCGGTGGTCGCGGATGTCTTTCGCTCAAAAGATCTGAGTGGGTTTGCCAAGGCGATCTGGATTGCCTTCGTCATCCTGATCCCCTGGCTGGGCGTGCTGGCCTATCTGATCGTGCGGGGCGATCAGATGCATCAGCACAATGTCGATGCGATGGAACAGATCGAAAAGGCACAGAAAGACTACATCCGGTCGGTCGCAAATGTTTCGACCGCCGATGAGCTTGAACGGCTGGCCGCGCTCAAAGAAAAAGGCGTGCTGACGGATGAGGAATTCGCCAGCCAGAAAGCCAAGATTCTGTCGGCCTGAGACCTGAGTTAAGTTTCGGTTGAAGGGGCGGATTGACGCCGCCCTTATCCTTTGAAGACGCGCGTCAGGATCGCGCCTAGCTCGCGCGCATCCCGGTCGGAAAACGCGTCAGGCTGATCGCTGTCGATGTCGAACACGGCGATGACTTCGCCATCGCGGTTTCGAACCGGTAACACAAGTTCGGACCGCGTGGAGGACGCGCAGGCGATATGCCCGGGAAAGGCATCAACATCCGGGACTAGCTGAACCTCGGCTGTTCGCGCCGCAGCGCCGCAAACGCCGCGATCAAATGGGATGGTCAGGCAGCCATGCCCGCCCTGATACGGGCCGATTTTAAGCATTCCCGGCTCGGTCACCCGGTAAAATCCGGTCCAGTCAAAGCGGTCGTCCGAATGGTGCACCTCACAAGTGACGGTGGCCATCAGAGCGACCTGGTCCGTTTCGCCTGCGGTCAGCGCGGCGATGGTTTTTGCGAGGGTGGTGTAATCGACAGTCATGCGGCCTGACCTTGTTGAGGGTGCAGGGGGCGCGGCCCCCTCTTGAGCCTGCGGCTCAATTCACCCCCGGAGTATTTGGAAAAAGATGAAGGGTCAAACCCGTTCGACAGCGATGGCGGTGCCTTCACCACCTCCGATGCAGATGGCGGCGACACCGCGTTTGAGGTTTCGTTTTTCCAACGCGTTGAGCAGTGTTACCATGATCCGCGCGCCTGATGCCCCGATCGGGTGACCCAAGGCGCAGGCACCGCCGTTGACATTGACGATGTCACGCGACAGGCCCATCTCGTGCATGAAAGCCATCGGCACAACAGCGAATGCCTCGTTAACCTCCCAAAGATCCACGTCTTCTTTTGACCAGCCGAGGCGGGCCAGCAGTTTTTGTGTGGCGGGAATCGGTGCCGTTGTGAATAGGCCGGGAGCCTGCGCATGGCTGGCGTGACCGGCAATGCGCGCACGTACAGTCAAAGAGTCGGCCTCGGCCGCGTCGGTCGATGCAAGCATCAATGCAGCCGCACCGTCAGAAATTGACGAGGAATTTGCAGCCGTTACTGTACCGTCCTTGCGGAAGGCCGGTTTCAAGGTCGGGATTTTCTCTGGTCGCGCCGATTTTGGCTGTTCGTCGCTTGCCAGCACGGATGTGCCCTTGCGTGTTTGTACAGTGACCTCGGTGATTTCACCGTCGAACGCGCCGCTGTCTTGGGCGGATAAGGCGTTGGACAGCGACTGCAGCGCGTATTCATCCTGAGCTTCGCGCGTGAACTGATAGGCTTCGGCACAATCCTCGGCGAAGGTGCCCATCAAACGACCCTTGTCGTAGGCATCTTCCAAACCATCGAGGAACATGTGGTCGACGACCTGACCATGGCCGATGCGGGCACCGCCGCGCATTTTCGGCAGAAGATAGGGTGCGTTGGTCATACTCTCCATACCTCCGGCAATCATGGTATCGGCATGGCCGAGTGCGATTTGGTCATAGGCCATCATCGCAGCTTTCATGCCCGAGCCGCACATCTTGTTGAGTGTGGTGGCCGGAACATCCTGCCCCAACCCTGCAGCAAACCCCGCCTGACGGGCCGGAGCCTGCCCCTGACCGGCAGGTAACACGCAGCCCATCAGAACTTCGTCAACGGTTGCGGCACCAGCTTCCGCCAGCGCGGCGCGAATGGCAGCACCGCCAAGTTCGGTCGCCGGAACGCTTTCAAACATTCCTTGAAACCCGCCCATCGGCGTGCGTGTGGCCCCGGTTATCACGACTTCCTTCATGTGACCCCTCCGTCAAAAATTCAGCCTCTGGATACCGAATGGTAAGAAATGCAGTCTAGCGTATTTCTACCAATAAATTTCAAATCTGAGGACGGCGATCATGACGCTCAGCAGTTCCATGGCCGGGGAAACCCAGGTCATCACCGTTCATTGCAGCCGGATTGACGCGGCGATGGCGATTCAGTTCAAAGAGGATATGCGCGCAGAGACCGTCGATGGCGCGTCGCGGGTGGTTTTGGATCTGTCTGGGGTCGAGTTCATCGATTCAAGCGGGCTTGGCGCCATTGTCGCTTCGATGAAACAACTGGGAAATGACCGAAAACTGGATCTGGCCGGTTTGCATCCCGTTGTGGAAAAGGTGTTTCGCCTGACCCGCATGGACACCGTCTTCCGGCTGTTTGCCGGCTTGGATGACGCAATAACTTCGGGCCGCGTCTGACGCCGCCCCGGATTGGATCATCGTGGTGTCTGACCGTGAAGAAAACTGCCTGGACCTCAGCTTTCCGGCGGTAGATGCGCATGCAAGCCAAGGCATCGAGACGCTGAGCACGCGTTTACGGACGCATGGGCTTCCGACAGACAAGGCGGATGATATCAGAATTGCCGTGACCGAGGCGATCAACAATGTGGTCGAGCATGCCTATGCAGGCGTCGTGCCCACTGAGATCATGGTCAGTTGTCGTCTTTGCAAGAAAATGTTGGACGTCTCAATCTCGGACAAGGGCAATCCGATGCCGGATGCCGGTGTGCCCGACGGAACTCCGGCGACGGTTGAAACAGAGCTTGCGGATTTGCCGGAAGGTGGGTTTGGCTGGTTCCTGATCCGCAAACTGACAAGCGAAGTGCAATACCAAAGGGTCGAAGGAACAAACACATTGCGTCTTAGGTTTGTGTTTGCGGACATGAAGTAAGCAATGTCAAATGCCACAATAACGCCCTGATCGGACCATTGTCGTGCCTCAAACAACGGTCAAAAAGACAGGGTAGCTCAGATAGCTTCCCTCGGCGTCGAACGTCACAGCCCCCACCCAGTGAACGGCGCCGAGGACCTCCCCCTCTGATTTCATTGGACTATGCACGCAGCCGACATACTGTCTGTGCGAAACCACGCAGAGGACCCCAGCATGCGCGACTTGCACCAACCAGGCCGTTCCGAAGTTCTGGCAACCGAAGGAATGTGCGCAACGTCTCATCCATTGGCCGCAAAGACTGCTTTGGACATTCTGCAAAGCGGCGGAAACGCGATGGACGCGGCGATTGCCGGGGCGGTCTTGCTAGGTTTTTGTGAGCCGCAGATGACCGGTCTGGGCGGAGATTGCTTTGTCCTGTTCAACCGGGCGGGCGAAAACGGAATCAGGGCCTTGAACGGATCGGGGCGGGCTCCGGTTGCAGCGGATGCACAGGCGCTGCGGGACAATGGTCTGGACACCATTCCGGTGACAAGCACAGATGCGGTAACAATACCGGGGGCGGTGGATGCGTTTTGTCATCTGGCGCAGACCGAAGGGCGGCTGGGGCTGGATGCGATCCTGCAACCTGCCATCCATTACGCAGACGCCGGCATCCCGGTCGCCTCGCGTGTTGCTTACGACTGGGTCAACGGCACGAATGCGTTGCAAGGCGCGGCACGGCGTCACTATTTGCGGGACGGCAGGGCCCTTGGGACAGGTGATATTTTTCGCGCCCCTGGTCAGGTAGAAGTCTTAAGGCGTCTTGCCCGAGACGGGCGCGCGGCGTTCTATTCCGGCGAAGTTGCCGATGACATGAGGTCTGCGCTGACCAATCTGGGCGGTTCGCACACAGCTCAGGATTTCGAAGCGACCCGATGCGAGGAGACAGAGCCTGTCAGCGGCGATTACGGCGGAATGGAACTGTTGGAACACCCGCCCAATGGTCAGGGTGCCACAGCGATTTTACTGCTCAACATCCTGAGTCATTTTGATCTGCGCGCGATGGACCCCTGGGGCGCGGAACGCATTCACATCGAGGCCGAAGCCTCCAAACTGGCCTATGATGCAAGAAACCGCTTTATTGCTGACCCCGATCATACAGCGCGGATGGAACATTTTCTGGCCCCCGAAACAGCAAAACGGCTGGCAGGTTTGATTGATCCGAACCGTGCTATGGCGGCGGCGGCCCCGCTGACGGAATCCGTGCACAAGGATACCGTTTACATCACGGTCGTTGACCGCGACCGGATGGCGGTCTCGTTGATTTATTCGATATTCCACGGGTTTGGATCAGGCATCGCGTCTGAGAAATTCGGAATTTTGCTGCAAAACCGGGGGGCTGGCTTCAATCTGATTCCCGGGCATCCCAACGAACTGGGCCCGGGCAAACGGCCAATGCACACGATTATTCCCGGGATGCTGCGCCAGAAAGGGCAAGTTATGATGCCCTTTGGCGTGATGGGCGGGGCCTACCAACCAACTGGCCATGCCCGGTTCCTGTCCAACCTGGTGGACTATGAAACAGAGCTTCAAGAAAACCTGAATGCCCCTCGCGCCTTTGCCGATGGGGGCGTTTTAAAGGTCGAACGCGGCTATGACGTTAAAGTGCGCCAACAGTTATCCGAAATGGGCCACTCTGTTGAGGTTCCGGAAACCCCACTTGGCGGAGCACAGGCCATTCGAATCCTGGACAGTGGCGTTTTAGAGGGTGCAAGCGACCCGCGGAAGGATGGGTGTGCGCTTGGGTATTAAGCGCGCATCCGCGATCCGGCCTGATCACCGTCAGTCAGTTCAGTTGGAAGTGCAACGGATAAGACCCGTCCTGAAATGGACCGAACATATTGGGGATATCAGGATGATCGACCGGCTCTCCAGATTGGTCCTCGATCAGATTTTGTTCTGAAACATAAGCAACATAGAAGGATTGGTCGTTTTCGGCCAGCAGGTGATAAAATGGCTGATCCTTGATGGGACGACTGTCTTCCGGGATGGCCTGATACCACTCTTCAGAATTCGAGAATTCAGGATCCACGTCGAAAATCACCCCTCGGAAGGGATGTTTCTTGTGTCGGACCACTTGTCCCAGTCCGTATTTGGCATTCGTTTTAAGCATTGTTCCAGCCCCCGAACACGTTACTACATCGTTTCGGGCCCAAAAGCCAATAATTGAACTGAAATTCGGGGAAACAGTCTGTGAACATAATTCTGACAGTGTTTGAGATTGTGGCTCCGGTTTTCCTTTTGTCTGCAATAGGTTTCGCCTGGGTCAAGCTGGGATTCGAGTACCGGTTGCAATTTGTCACACGCCTGGGAGTGACGCTGGCCGTGCCCAGCCTGATTTTCGTGGCACTGATGCAGACGGACATTCCGGGTGGCGACCTTACCCTTTTCACCCTGGCGGCGATTGCGGGGCATGTGGTTCTGGCTGGCGCATTCTGGGTGTTTGTGCGTGTCGCACGGTTGGAACAGCGAACCTACCTGTCTCCGCTGATCTTCGGAAATACCGGCAACCTTGGGCTGCCGCTGTGTATCTTCGCCTTTGGTCAGACCGGGCTGGGATTTGCCGTGATCTTTCTGGCCGTGACTGCGCTGTTTTCCTTTACCTACGGGATTTATCTGGTGGCAGGGCGCGGAGCGTTTGGAAAAGTACTGCGCGAACCGATGGTCTGGGCAACGTTGCTGGGGGCGCTGTTTCTGTGGCGCGGCTGGGAAACGCCTGTGTTTTTGACAAACACGCTGGATCTGCTGGGTCAGATGGCAGTTCCGCTGATGCTGATCACCGTGGGTGTGGCGATTGCACGGCTGACAACGAAGAAACTCGGCCAGGCCATTTGGCTGTCAGGACTCAAGCTGGCGGTCTGTTTCGGTGTGGGATGGGCCTTGGCCGCAACTTCCGACCTTGGCCCGGTGGCATTCGGCGTGCTGGTGGTTCAGATGTGCGCACCCGTGGCCGTGACCTCATACCTGCTGGCCGAACGCTTTGAGGCCGATGCAGACGCGGTTGCGGGTATGGTCATGATGTCCACGCTGCTTTCTGTGGCAGCGATGCCTATAATTCTAGCTATTGTTCTGTAACGATTGTGATTTCCTCAAAGCTCAATCTGCGCTAGAATAAAAGAAAAAGGCACGAGGCACATGAGCAGAATTCTTTTCGTACTCTTCGGGGTGCTGCTTTTGGCATCCTGTGGGGGTGGCTCCAAACAGCCGCCCAGCAGACTGAACGACGCGTGCAGCATTGCGCGCGAAAAACCCGATTACATCAAGGCCTTCAAAAGCACCGAACGGAAATGGGGCGTTCCCGTCCACGTTCAGATGGCGACGATCTATCAGGAGAGCCGCTATCGCCACGATGCGCGCACCCCGCATAAATACGTGCTGGGCGTTATTCCGATGGGCCGCCAGAGCAGCGCCTATGGCTATGGTCAGGCGCTTGATGGCACATGGGAAGAATATCAGCGCGAAACCGGCAAACGCCGCGCCAAGCGGGATCGCATCCGCGATGCATCGGATTTCATCGGCTGGTACATGAACAAAAGCTACGAACGCAACGGTATTCACCCTGCGGACACGCGCAACCAGTACCTAGCTTATCATGAGGGCCACACCGGTTTCGCGCGCGGCAGTTATAATCAAAAGTCATGGCTGTTAAACGTCGCAAGCGACGTAGATGCCCGTGCGCAATTGTATCAGGCGCAGTTGGCCAACTGCCGGTATTGAAACACGAGCGGGTCAGCGATTGCCTGACCCGCGGCGTTTTCTATCGGAAAACAGGCTCGAGTCGATGCGGTCGCCTTCGGTCAGCGGGCCAAGCAATACCGTTGTCTGTCCGCCCGCATTATCGTGAATAACCCATTTGCGCAGCTCAACCGGGTCACCTGTGAACATCAGCTCGATCCGTCCGTTTTCTGGGTTTTTGGGATCTTGCGCTGTCACCACAGTCGCGGTTCCGTCAAAATCGTGTCCGACCACCATATTGGCCTGCGACAGGTTCACATTCCGCGCCAGCACCAGCGACAGAGGAGTGCGCCGCAGCGGGTATTGCTCGGGCGGCTGGTTCGATTTTGGATCAAAAATCTGCACGGTTCCGGCCCGCGCCAGCACCACCGCATCATTGGGCGGATCGTATTCAAACCGCATCTTGCCCGGTCGCTGCAGCCACAGCTTTCCGGTGCTCAGCGAGCCGTCATCATTCACCTGCGTGAACGTGGTCTGAACCGTTTTCAACTGGTTCAGATAGTTAGATATCTGCGACAGTGGCAGCTTGTCCGCCGCCCATGCGGCGGGCGCAGCCAGTGTCAGAACAAGGGCAAAAGCAATCTGTTTCATGAGACCCAGATAGTCGCTCTGCCCTTGTTATTAAATATCCTATTGCTCGGGGACGAGGATTTCGCGCTTACCCACGTGATTTGCCCCGGAAACAACACCTTCCTCTTCCATCTGCTCAACCAGCCGGGCGGCTTTGTTGTAGCCGATGGCAAGTTTCCGCTGGATATAGGAGGTCGAGCATTTGCGATCCTTGATCACAATCGCCACCGCCTGATCGTACAGGGCATCCTCTCCGTTCGTGTTGCCTCCGGTGTTCAGGCCCAGAACGGCGTCGATATTGTCGGCCTTTTCCTCAGCCGGTCCATCAACCACGCCGCTCATGTAGTCCGGCGGGCCGAACTGTTTCAGATGGTTGACGATTTCCTCGACCTCTTCATCCGACACGAACGGCCCGTGGCAACGGGTGATCTTGGCGCCACCCGCCATATAGAGCATGTCGCCCTGCCCCAGCAGTTGCTCGGCGCCCATCTCGCCCAGAATGGTGCGACTGTCGACTTTTGAGGTCACCTGGAACGAAATCCGGGTGGGGAAGTTCGCCTTGATCGTGCCGGTGATCACATCGACCGACGGACGCTGCGTCGCCATGATCAGGTGAATACCCGAAGCCCGCGCCATCTGTGCCAGACGCTGGATGCAGGCTTCGATCTCTTTGCCCGCGACCATCATCAGGTCGGCCATCTCATCGACGATGACGACGATATAGGGCATCGCTTCGGGGGCGAATTCCTCGGTCTCGAACATCGGTTCCCCGGTTTCGTCATCGAATCCGGTCTGTACCGTGCGGCTGAACAGCTCACCCTTGGCCAGCGCGTCCTTCACGCGTCCGTTGTAGCCCGCGATGTTGCGCACGCCCATTTTGGACATCTTGCGATATCGATCCTCCATCTCGCCCACCACCCATTTCAGGGCGACGACCGCCTTTTTCGGGTCGGTCACAACGGGTGAGAGCAGATGCGGGATGCCGTCATACACAGACAGTTCCAGCATCTTGGGGTCGATCATGATCAGGCGGCATTCATCCGGTGACAGCTTATACAGCAGCGACAGGATCATCGTGTTGATCGCCACTGACTTACCGGAACCGGTCGTTCCCGCGATCAGTAGGTGAGGCATCTTCGCAAGGTTCGCCACAACGGACTCGCCCCCGATATCCTTGCCCAAAGCCAATGGCAGCGCGTGGTTGCCGTCGCCAAAATCGCGGCTGGCCAGGATTTCGCGCAGCACCACCATCTCGCGATTTTCATTGGGCAGTTCGATCCCGATAACCGAACGGCCCGGCAGGGTCGACACCCGCGCAGACAACGCCGACATCGACCGCGCGATATCGTCGGCCAGACCGATCACCCGGCTGGCTTTCAGGCCCGGAGCAGGCTCCAATTCGTACATGGTGACGACAGGACCTGGGCGGACACTGACGATCTCGCCCTTCACGCCGTAGTCGTCCAGCACGTTTTCCAGCATCCGTGCGTTTTCTTCCAGCGCCTCATCGCTCAGGTGATGACGTTGAATGCTGGCCGGGTTGGCCAGCAGACCCAGCGGCGGCAGCTCGAAATCGGAGTGTTTTTCCTCGAAGGATAGTGCAGGCTGTGCTTCGGCTTGTGCGCGGCGCGAAGGTGGCGGCGCACGACGGACAGGCTGCGCGACAACTGGCTTTCGCGGCTCAGCCACCGGGATTTTGACCGCAGGGCGCGCTTGCGGCGCGGGCTCTGGCGCGTCTTCGAACACGTCGTCGAAATCTGCTTCGGCTGTAAACTCCTCATGCAACGGGTCTTGTCGCCATTCGGGTGCAGGGTCCGCAGTCAGGACCGGCTCCGGCGGCAAACCCGCCATGGTCACGGGGGGCTCGGGCGGCAATGCGTCGCCAGAGTTTGGGTTCAGGATCAGCGGGTCCGGGCCCCGGCCACGCCCTTTGGTCAGTGGCAGGCTAGGATCGGGTTCGGGCGTCATCTCTCCCGTTGCGACCTTCCGATTGCGCACGGCGGCGGAAATCTTGGATCGGATGCGGTCTTCGCCCGGCATTTCGTCGAATCCGGACACGGGTGCGCGATCGATCAGTTCGGGTTCGGGCATCGGATCCGGGCGTCGGATCAGATCAGGGATACGCGCCAACAGGCCCGGTTTTGCAGGCTCCGGTACCTCCAGCGGAGGTTCTTCGAAGACAGTATCCGAATAGGCAAGCGCGTCTTCATCCTCGGCTTCGACAGCCAAAGCACGCGCAGCCTTGCGTTCGTCCCAATGCGCGCGGCGGTCCCGTGCAGCTTGCGCCGTCGCAGACGCCCCCCGCCCCAGCACATTCATCAGCCCGTCATAAGACATGACCAATCCCAACAAAAACGCGCGAAAGCCCTTTCGGACATCCTGCCGGGTAAAGCCCAGTACAAAGACACCCAGGACCAGCATTCCTGCAGCCATCACAAGCGACATCAGCTTGACCATGAAATGCGATGCCACCGGCAGCAGCGTCAGCAGAGCCCCCATGACCGTGTCACCAAACAATCCCCCCAGCCCAAAGCTGTGGGTTGCGCGCCACGCCTCACCCGGAACAAGCGTGGCTGCATAAACGGACACAATCGCGATCCAGATCGGAGCGAATATCAGGCGCGCAATCGCCCGGTCTTCGCCAAAATGCCCGGCAAATCGCAAACCCCAGCCGATCAGCACCAAAGCGATGCTCCAGCTGCCCCAACCGACGATCATGAACAAGGGCGCGGCAATCGAGGCACCAATCCGGCCCATCCAGTTTTGCACCGGTGCATCAGTGGACACCATCCAGTTTGGATCATCCGGCGTGTATGACCAGATCATCGCAGCAGCAGCACATCCCAGCAGGATCAGAGCAATTCCGATCAGTTCCTTGCTGCGCCGTTCAATCGCGGCCTGCGTGGTGCTATCCAGTAACGGATCGCGGTTTCGCGCGTTCAATGATGCCATTTTGCCCTCGTACCTCACGAATAGATGCAGTCGCGCAACGTAATCAGCCCGCGCTGCAACTCTGTTTTTGGGGCCACCAAGGCAGCCCTGATAAATTGTTCGCCCGGGTTTTGCCCCGGATCGCCCTGAGAAAGATATGCGCCCGGCAGAACCCGAACCCCGGTATCCTTCCAGACTTTCAATGCTGTTTCTTCGCCGTTTTCGACCGGCAGCCACAGGAAAAACCCGGCCTCGGGCGACATGTATCCCTGCACACCGGAAAAGACCTCATCGGCGATGGCGTATTTTTCCTGATACAGCGCACGGTTCTCGGCCACATGGACCTCATCCGCCCAGACCTTGGCGGCTGCCGCCTGAAGCGGTAAGGGCAAGGGCGCGCCAGCGTAGTTGCGCAACTGTTTCACACGTTTGATCGTCTCTGGCCCGCCCGCGATCAGGCCCGAGCGTAGCCCGGCAAGGTTGGACCGTTTCGACAACGAGTTGAACAGGATGACGCGTTCAGGATCGGCACCCACCTGGTGCGCGACGGTCAAGGCACCGGTCGGCGCGTCGTTGCGGTAGATCTCGGAATAGCATTCGTCGGCGAAGATACGGAAATCGTATCTCTCGGCCAATTGGATCAGTTCGGCCCAGTAATCGCGTGATGCCACCGCCCCCTGCGGGTTGGCGGGCGAGCAGATATAGGCGGCTACAGTGCGGTTCAGAATGTCCTCGGGCAGGCCCGCATAGTCGGGCAGATGGCCCGTCGCTGCGGTGGCGGGCACAAAGACCGGCTCGGCCGCGACCGAAATCGAGGCGACCATATAGACCTGATAAAACGGGTTCGGGCACAGGATCACCGGCTTTTTGCCGTTCTTCTGCTCGGGGCACAGCGCCATTGCGGCGTTATACAGACCTTCTCGGGTACCGTTCAGCGCCATGACGTTGGTGTCAGGGTCCATCTCGACGCTGTAGCGGCGCTTGATCCAGTCGGCAATTGCCCCGCGCAGCTCGGGTGAGCCTTCGTTGGGCGGATAGCCTTGAAAACCCGCCGCATTTTCGGTGATGACGTCCGTCACCCAGGCTGGGAAATCATGCATCGGCGCACCGATGGTCATGTGAATAACCTCTCCGCCCGGCTGGTGGTGATCCAGCAAGGTGCGCAGACGCGGGAATGCATATTCCGGTAGGTTCGAAAACCGCTCGGGGAAATTCATAACTACTGCCTCAATGTCGGGATCATAACGCCCCGTTTGCCAGCAGGTTACAGCCCGCCTCGCGCTTCGTCCAGACAAAGCGGTGCCGAATCAGGGGATTGTGGCATTCAGGCCAAAGCCGTCTCGGCGGCGGAACCCAGCCGCAACAGCACCTCTTCGGACCGTGGGTGGCCAAACATCATCAGCCCGCAGCCGGGAGTTCCTGTGGGTAACGTCAACGCGGCCAGCCCCATCAGGTTGCCAATTCGGGTATTGCGAAGCGACAGCAGGTTTTCGGTGACGTAAAAGTCGTGATCCGTGATCAGACGCTCCAGATTGGGCGGCAGGATCGGCGCGGTCGGGGCCAGCACAGCATCAAACCCCGAGGTCGCCGCATCCCAGGCGTTTCGGCAGGCTTCAAGCTTGGCCCAGGCGGCGACGTAATCCGGGCCAGATACGGTTTTGCCGCTCCTGAAGCGCTCCAGGATTTCGGGGTACATCGCGTCCGGGTTGGCCTCGATCACATCGCGCCACAATCCATAGGCTTCGGTGGTATAAAGCACACCCGACAGCGCCATGGCCTCGGCCAGCTCCGGCACTTCGATCGGTACGATTTCTGCCCCGGCATCGCGCAACCGGGCCAGTGCAGCCTCGTGGGCCTGACCGGGGACAGCGCGCAAATCATCCCGGGCCACGGTCTGCAGATCGGCAAAGCGGCGTCCTTTCAGTGTTGCGCCGCGCAAATCGACAGGCGCACCGCCCTCAAGCAGGGCGAGCATGTGGGCGGCATCTTCCACCGACCGGGCCAGAGGCCCGACCGTGTCGAATTTCAGGCACAGCGGCACCGTGCCTTCAAGGCTCACACGTCCAGCGGTGGTTTTCAGCCCTACAAGATTGTTCCAGGCCGATGGGATACGCACCGATCCACCGGTATCCGAGCCAATCCCGCAGGCGGCCAGCCCCCACGCGACCGAGGCCGCAGCCCCCGATGACGATCCGCCCGGAACCGCATCTTCATCGTCAATGCAGGGCGGTGTTTCGGTAATAGGGTTCAGGCCCAAACCGGAAAAGGCCAGCTCGCTCATGTGGGTTTTGCCCAGACACACAGTTCCCTTGGAGGTCGCGTTGCGCAGCACCACAGCGTCGGCGCGGGGCACGCGACCGTTTAGCAGGGCCGATCCGGCTTCGGTTGCAATTCCTGCCGTGTCGAACAGGTCTTTCCAACTGATCGGCACACCATCCAGCAGCGACCGGCGCAGACCCAGATTGGCCCGTTCTTGCGCGGCCTTCGCTTCGGCCCGGGCCCGGTCATGAGTGACACGCGCATAGATGCGATCCCGATGAGGATGTGCGTCGATGGCCGACAGATAGGTCTCGGTCAACGCGACGGGGTCGATCTGGCCCATCCCGATCCCCCGGCCCAGATCACATGCTGTCATGGTCAGCCAGTCCTGCATCCCCTGCCCCCGTTCGAAGTTCCAAGCTATGACCGGACGGTAGCGACAGGACCGCACATGGACAATCCCGAAAGGGCGCGCATAGTGCGGATCATGACACATAATTCCGATATCCTGATCGTAGGTGGCGGTCTGAATGGCCCGGCTCTGGCGCTGGCTTTGGCGCAGACGGGCCACACCGTTACAGTGATCGACGCATTGGCAGAAACGGTGCGCAAGAATGCCGCCTTCGACGGGCGCGCCTATGCGCTGGCTTTGGCTTCCAAACGCTTGCTGGACGCTGTCGGAATGTGGGAGCGGGTGGCTGATCACGCCCAGCCGATGTTGGAAATCAAGGTGACCGATGGTCATGCCGGAACAGGCCCATCCCCGTTTTTCATGCATTTCGACCATGCCGAGATCGAAGAAGGCCCGATGGGCTATATGGTCGAAGACCGCCACCTGCGCCGCGCCTTTCTGGATGCGATGGCTGCGGACAAGGCGATCACCCGGATCAGCGGCCGCACGGTGGTGGCACAAGAAAGCAACCCGACCGGCGTGACCTTGTCACTGGATGACGGGTCCTTGTTGGCCGGCGGCCTGCTGGTCGGGTGCGATGGCCGCCGCAGCGGCACCGCCGCGCGGGCGGGGATCAAACGCACCGGGTGGGATTATGGTCAGACCGCGCTGGTCTGTGCCATTGAACACGACCTGCCGCATCACGGCGTCGCGCACCAATTCTTCATGCCGCCCGGCCCATTGGCGATCCTGCCATTGACAGGCAATCGCAGCTCGATCGTCTGGAGCGAACGCACCGAGACGGCAGCCCGCATCAACGCCTTGCCCGAGGCAGACTACCTGCAAGTCCTTCGCCCGCGGTTTGGCGATTTTCTGGGTGATATCCGCCTGCAGGGGGACCGGTTTACCTACCCGCTGAACCTGACAATCGCCAATGCATTTATCGGCGCGCGGATGGCATTGGTGGGCGACGCCGCGCATGGAATGCACCCGATTGCAGGGCAAGGCCTGAATGCCGGTCTTCGCGATGTAGGCGCGCTGGCCGAGGTACTGACCCTGGCCGGACGCCGGGGCGAGGACATCGGATCGACCCTGGTACTGGAGCGTTATCAGGAGTGGCGCCGGTTCGATACTGCCGCCCTGGCCATGGCGACCGACGTGTTCAACAAGCTGTTCTCAAACGATAATCCGCTTCTTCGGATCGGGCGCGATATCGGAATGGGTGTTGTTGGCGCCCTGCCCGGCTTGCGGCGTGGTTTCGTGCGCGAGGCCGCCGGTCTGACCGGGGACCTGCCGAAACTGCTGCAGGGACGCGCGATTTAATCCAGCTCGCGCGCCTCATCGACCAACATGACCGGAATGCCATTGCGGATCGGAAATGCCAGACCCGCAGCTTTTGAAACCAGTTCCTGTCGCTCGGCATCGTAATGCAGTGTGGTGTGTGTCTGCGGGCAGATCAGCGCCTCAAGCATGTGCCGATCAAAGGCGGGTTCAGATGCGGTCATTGCAGTTTTTCCTCATTCGATCCGCCACGCATGGCAAATTCGATCAATGTGACCAGGGTTTCACGGCGAGTCCGCAGGCAAGGTGCCTCTAACAGGGCCTGTTTCTCTTCAGCGTCAAAATCCAGCAGCATCGACAACGAGTTCACCAGCAACTCATCATCGGCGTCTTTCATCGTGTCCCAGTCCGTTGCCAGCGACCGCGAGGAAAAGAAACGCTCGAGTAAATCCAGGAAACGACTACGGTCAAGCGCGTCATCAGTCTCAGCCTTGCCAAGGTCGCGGTCAAACCCGGCCCAGGACACGGCACAGCGCCGATATGGCGTGAAACTGTCCAACTCGGTGGTGACGCGGAACCGGGAAACGCCTGTCAGCGTGACCAGATACCGGCCATCCTCGGTCTCTGAAAACTGGGTCACGCGCCCGGCGCACCCAATCTGGTGCAGCTTGGTTTCGTCGCCCTGACAAGTGTTCGGCTGAACCATCCCGATCAGACGCTCGGGAGTTTTCAGCGCATCGTCCAGCATCTGCAGATACCTGGGTTCGAAAATATGCAATGGCAGCCTGGAACGCGGCAACAGCAGCGCCCCGGGCAATGGAAATACGGATACGGTTTCCGGCAGATCGGCGGGATGCATCATATACCCGAGTCTAGCTCTGTTCAGAATTTAGGCAAATATCATTGAGCTGAGTTTGCGACGTCCGTTCAGAACAATCGGATCGTTGGGCTTGAGTGCATCAAAGATGGTAAACAACTGCGCTTTGGCCGCACCGTCATTCCATTCACGGTCCCGACGGAACAAGTCCAGCAATTGCGCCACGGCCTCTTCCACGTCGCCATTCGCGTGCAGCGCCTGCGCCAGATCGAACCGGGCCTGGTGGTTGTCGGGGTCTGCCTCGACCGCTGCGGTCAGCTCGGCCACAGGGCCTGCATCAGCGGCCTGCTTTGCCAGCTCAAGCTGTGCATGGGCAGCTTCAACCTCGGTCGAGGTCGAAATCTCGGCAGGGGCACCGTTCAGAATCGCTTCGGCCTGCTCCAGATCACCCGAGGCGATATGCGCCCGCACCAGCCCCCCATACGCGGCAGGGTGGTTCGGATCTTCTCCAAGAATGGCGGCAAATGTCTGCGCCGCATCCACTGCGGCGCCTTCGGCCAACATATCTTCGGCCGCCTGAACGGCCTCATCCAGCTGACCACCCGGGCTTTCTCCACCTGCGGCTTCAATTACCCGGTCCACAAAAGCCTTGATTTCCGAGCCAGGCACTGCGCCCTGGAACCCGTCAACAGGTTGTCCTTTGAAAAAGGCGTAAACGGTGGGGATCGACTGCACGCGCAATTGCGACGCGATCATCTGCGCTTCGTCCACGTTGATCTTGACCATCTTCACCGCGCCCTTGGCGGCGGTCACGGCCTCTTCCAGCATGGGGCCCAGCGTCTTGCACGGGCCACACCATGGGGCCCAGAAATCAACGATGATCGGTGTTTCCTGCGACGCTTCGACCACGTCAGCCATAAAGGTGGCCTCGGATCCGTCCTTGATCAGGTCGGTGGTGTCAGGATTGGCTGCGCCGCTCAGAAGGTCCATTGGGTATCGTCTCCGGTTCGAACTTGCGCCTTATATGCAACCTCAAGCCGCGGAAACCAAGGGCAGAGTTGCGCAATTACAGATCGAATGTGGCGAAAACAGGGGCGTGGTCGCTGGGCTTTTCCCATCCGCGCGCGTCCCGCAGAACGCGACTGGAATGCCCGGCGTTGGAAATATCCGGCGTGGCCCACACGTGATCCAGCCGTCGCCCCTTGTCCGCCGCATCCCAATCGCGGGCCCGGTAAGACCACCAGCTGTAAAGCTGACCTTCCGGGATATCCTTGCGCGTGATATCGACCCAACCGCCTGCTTCCTGCGTTTCCGCGAGGGTGTCGACCTCAATCGGCGTATGCGAGACAACTTTGAGCAACTGCTTGTGTGACCACACATCATCTTCGCGCGGGGCGATGTTCAGGTCACCAACCAGAATGGACTTCTGCGGCGTCTCGGCATGGAACCAGTCGCGCATATCGGCCAGGTAATCGAGCTTCTGTCCGAATTTCTCGTTCACTTCACGATCCGGCACGTCGCCGCCTGCCGGGACGTAGAAATTGTGGACCGTTACGCCATTTTCCAAACGACCGGCGATGTGTCGGGCATGACCCAAACCTGCGAAGTCCTTGTCGCCGACCTCTTCCATAGGCAGGCGAGACAAGATGGCGACACCGTTATACCCCTTCTGACCCCGTGCGACCATGTGCGTGTAGCCAAGCGCCGCAAACCCTTCGGTCGGAATCTTCTCGACGGGCGACTTGCACTCTTGCAGGCAAAGGACGTCCGGAGCTTCTTCTTTTAATAATTTCAGAACGATAGGTTCGCGCAGACGGACCGAGTTGATGTTCCAGGTGGCAAGGGTGAAAGGCATAGTCGGTATTCCTCTGTCGCGATTGGCGCCACGTTAGCGTGGTGAACGAAAGGGGGCCATCGGAAAAAGAGACCCGCTGATCAAAGTCGCGAAACGCCAGATTTCAACAGAGCCTGCGCGTCATCGAATATCTCATCAACTATCTCGGCGGCCGGCATCACTTTTTGGACCAGCGAGACACCTTGCCCCGACCATAGTGACATTGCTTCGATATCGCCTTCCGTACCCGGCAACGGCGTGTAGCTTTGGTATCGCACCACGGCCTCTCCATCCGGTCGGTGGCCGATAACTTCCTGCTCGTTTGGGCGATATCCCGGCCCGGCAGAACCCGCGTCCCTCCAGCTCTGCGCTGTGGAATTTCGAAGCGCGCGATGCGGGGCTTGCGGCCATTTCACGTCATAGAGGTCATGATACCATTCGGTCTGTGTCTCGGTCGCCGTCAGGATGCGATTGCGATAGACCTCGTGAATTGTCGCCTCAGTGCTGGCCAGAAAACGCGTCCCAATCCAGACAGCCGACGCGCCGAGCATCAAAGCCGCCGCCATGCCGCGCCCATCCGCGATGCCTCCCGCAGCAACGACGGGGATCGAGACCGCGTCGGCTACGGCCGGAATCAGCGCCATAGTCGAAACCTGCCCCCAGACGTGACCGCCAGCTTCCCACCCTTGAGCGACGATGATGTCCGCACCGGCATCCTGAGCGATCCGGGCTTCTTCTGCGTTCCCGATACTGGCCATCACGACCAGACCGGCCTGCTTGGCCTTCGAAATCGCCGCAGGATCGTGCCCCCAGAACAGGGACACCGCATGAACCCGCTTGTCGATGCATACCTGAAGCTGATCTTCGAATGGAAAGCCAAGGTTCAGGTTGACCGCAAAATTCCGGTCAGTCAGCGCGCGTATCCGGTCAATCCCATGCGCGACCTGTTCCTCAGGTTTCCCCCACAAGGGGATGACACCGTACCCGCCTGCGTTACAGACAGCCGCGACAAGCTCGGGACCTGCCGCTCCGCCCATCGGGGCGGACAGGATGGGCTTTGTAACATTCAGCAAACTACAGATGTCATGTGCCAATTATTCGCCCTTTCGATGTAATGTGCTGAATTGGCACCGGTTCACCTGGACAAGTCAAGCCGTCGGGTAATTGGCATGATCCAAGGAATCCTGATGCAGACCTTCGTACCTCAAAAGAAAAAAGCCGGGCCATAAGGCCCGGCAGTCCAACAGGGAGGTACATGTCATGACCCGGACATGCACGGGTTAGGAACACCCTAAATATGTCTTCAATGTATCACTTTGATCCACATCAATCCACAACGATCAAGAGACCAAACGATATCCGCCGGATTCTGTGACCAAAAGGCGCGCATTGGATGGATCGGGTTCGATTTTCTGACGCAGGCGATAGATATGCGTCTCAAGAGTGTGCGTGGTCACGCCCGCATTGTAACCCCAGACCTCATGCAGCAGTACATCGCGGGCCACCACTCCATCGGTCGAACGGTAGAGAAACTTGAGAATGTTGGTCTCTTTCTCGGTCAGGCGAATCTTGCGCTCATCTTCGGTCATGAGCATTTTCATAGCCGGTTTGAAAGTGTACGGGCCCAGAACGAACACGGCATCTTCGGATTGCTCATGCTGGCGCAGCTGGGCGCGGATACGAGCCAAAAGAACCGGGAATTTGAACGGCTTAGGAACATAATCATTGGCACCAGCGTCCAGACCCAGGATCGTATCGGCGTCGCTGTCGTGGCCGGTCAGCATCAGGATGGGGCTTTTGACACCCTGTTTGCGCATCAGTCGGCACAGCTCGCGACCGTCTGTATCTGGCAGGCCTACGTCCAGAATGACCAGATCGTAAATCGCCTCGCGGGCACGTTCCATGGCGGATGATCCGTCCGACGCTTCGAAGACGTCAAAGTCCTCGGTCATCACAAGCTGCTCACTCAGCGCTTCGCGCAGATCCTCATCATCGTCTACCAGCAGGATTTTCTTAAGCTGTGCCATATCCGGTCCTCCTAAGCCTTTTCCACCACTTGCGTGCAAAAGACGCCATCAACAAGGTTTGCTGCAATGGTTTCACGCCCTCGTGTCTGAGACGGAGGAATTGTTTCACATTTCGCCCAGATCGCGGTAGGAGAAAGATCGAACGTTACAGGGTAACATGCATGAGCCTTTTTCCCGACATAACCGAATTGCTGGCCCGTGCCCGCGCGGACCTGCGCATGGGTGTTCCGGTTGTATTGACAGACGACAGTGGCACAAGTGTCCTGGCGCTGGCCTCAGAAACGCTCAGCCCGCAGCGGCTGGCTGATTTGCGCGGGCTTGGTGGCAACCCGGTCGTGGCCATCACGGTCAGGCGGGCAGAAACTCTGAAAGCACGCGCCTATGATGGTGATTTGGCGCGCATTGCGATTCCGGCAGAGGCAGATCACGCCTGGGTTAAGTCCGTGGCCGACCCATCCGATGACCTGAATTCTCCGATGAAGGGACCGCTCGTGTCCGAGCGTCAGGGCAGTGCAAACCTGCATCGCGTGGCGATTGCGCTGACAAAGTCGGCGCGCTTGCTTCCGGCCGCCATCGTTGCACCTGTCGAAAATGGTGCGGCATTTGCAGCGACCCATGGGCTGACCTGCATCGACCATTCCCGTGCGGCCCCACATCTGACGGACCGCAGCCCGCTGCACGCGATTGCTGCCGCGCGCCTACCGATGGATGTATCAGAGGCGGGGCGCTTGCATGTGTTTCGTCCAGAAGACGGGGGCGAAGAACACTATGCGGTAGAGGTTGGTCGCCCCGACCGCGACAAGCCCGTGCTTGCCCGCCTGCATTCGGCCTGTTTCACGGGTGATCTGATGGGCAGTCTGAAATGTGATTGTGGCCCGCAATTGCGTGGCGCATTGGCTCAGATGGGCACCGAAGGATCTGGTGTATTGCTGTATCTGAACCAGGAAGGGCGCGGGATCGGGCTTGCCAACAAGATGCGCGCCTATTTTCTTCAGGATCAGGGCTTTGACACGGTTGAAGCCAACCACCGGCTGGGTTTTGAAGACGATGAGCGCGATTTCCGGCTGGGGTCTGATATCCTCAAGTCACTCGGGTTCAATTCGGTTCGGTTGCTGACCAATAACCCGGCCAAGATCGCCATGATGGAGCGCACGGGAATCGCAGTGACCCAGCGCGTGCCCCTGAAAGTTGGCGAAACCGCGCATAATCGGGGGTATCTGGCGACCAAAGCCGCGAAGTCGGGCCATCTGTTGTGACATCAGCCGATTTGGTCCTGACGCCACGTGGTGTAAGGTTTCTTGGACGTATCTTCCCATGTGTGATTGGAAAGGGCGGCGTGCGTGCCGAAAAGTCAGAAGGTGACGGCGCAACGCCAGCCGGAACCCATCGGATCGTTGGAACGCTGTATCGTGCCGACCGCATGGCTTGCCCGAACACCTGGGCCAGCCCCATTGGTCCCGGCGATTTATGGTCGGATGATTCAGAAGACGCAGCTTATAACCACCGGGTGCCGGCCCCTTATCACGGCAGTCACGAACGCTTGCGCCGCGCCGATCCCCTGTATGATTTGGTTCTGGTCACGGACTGGAACTGGCCGAACGCGGTTGCGGGGCGCGGCTCTGCCATTTTTCTGCATCAATGGCGTCGACCGGGGTATCCCACCGAGGGCTGTGTGGCCTTCCGGCGCGACCATCTGCTCTGGATCGCGCAACGCATCGTGCCCGGTTCGCGCCTGATTATTCCTGAGGTTTGACCCGCGCGCCGAATATGGCGGACCCGACCCGAATATGCGTCGCGCCCAGCGCAATCGCAGTCTCGAAATCGCTGCTCATCCCCATGGACAGTCCGTCCAGACCGTTGCGAGCCGCGATCTTTGCCAGCAACGCGAAATGCAACGCCGGTTCTTCCGCGACAGGGGGAATACACATTAGACCACACACCGGCAGGTCCAATGCGCGGCATTCGCCAACAAACCCATCGGCGTCTGCAGGCATGATGCCCGCCTTTTGCTCCTCCTCGCCGGTATTGACCTGAATGAACAGATCCGGGCACGCGCCAATCTCTTGCGCGAGGCGGGCGAGGGTCTTAGCCAGTTTTGGACGGTCCACGGAGTGAATGGAATCACATAGTTCCATGGCCTGCCGGACCTTGTTGGTCTGGAGGGGCCCGATCAAATGCAGATCAATGCCGGAATACCGGCTTCGGAAATCGGGCCATTTGCCCACGGCTTCTTGCACGCGGTTTTCTCCGAAACAGCGATGACCCTGCTGCAAAACGGCCTCGACCCGCTCATTCGGCTGCACTTTTGAGACGGCAATCAACTTGACCGAGCCCGCAGCCCGATCAGCAGTGGCTTCGGCTTGGGCGATGCGGTTTTTGATGTCTTGCAGGGGCATGGGACCTCTTGGTTCAGTGCTAAGCGCAGAAAAACACCATGTCGGCCCAAAAGAAAAGGGCAGGTCCGAAGACCTGCCCTAAAAGCTTGTAGTTCAGATCAACTTAGAAGTTGAAGACCACACCGAAGTCGGCCTGAACAGTATCGTCGGTACCATCGTCGGTGTTACCAACACCACCGGCCAGCGATACACCGCCACCCAGATCGTAGGTTGCGCCGATACCATACTGCTGGTTGTCGTCGTCGCCGCTACCGTCGCCGTATGCAGCGATCAGAGTGGTTGCTGCGCCCAGGTTGTAGGCGACAGACAGACCCCAAACGGTACCGTCGTTGTCGGAAGTGGTGGATTCAGTTTCGTCGTCACCAACCAGAGCGGTTACGTTCCAGTCGCCGAAGTCAGCGCCCAGAGTGAACAGCAGCAGGCTTGGGTCGTCGCCACCACCAGAGGAGTCGGTTTCACCGTAAGCGATAGCTGCCGTGATGTTGTTGAACGCGTAGCTAAAGCTGATATCCCACTGGTCAGCACCGCTCAGAGCGGCATTGCCGTTTTCTGTGGTGTTCTGGTCATACGACGCACCAAAGGCAAAATCGCCAATTGCGTACTGGAAGAACACAGCGTTTGCGCCTGCACCGGTCGACGAGAAGGCCAGGAAGTCATAATCGATCGCAGAAGTCTGACCGATGAAGCTTTCCAGACCCGGCTCGTTACCACCGCGGTTCGGCAAGTTGTCAAAGGCACCCGAGACGTTGCCCGCGTCAACACGCAGACCGCCGTAGATAACCGAGAAACGTGCGCCGCTCAGCTCAGCCGCGTCGGCTTCGCCGGTGCCGCTGTCTTCGTTTGCTTCCAGGCGAACACGCGCCGAGAACTGAACACCGCCATCGGTTTCCGCGTCGCCGTCCAGGTTCAGACGGAAGCGCGAGATCAGGATGGTGTCGTCGATGTTGTTGTTGGTGTCGGAACGATCTTCCTCATAACCAATACCAAAGCGACCAAAGCCGCTGAACTTGATATCAGCCGATGCCATGCTTGCAGTCGCCAGCAGGGCAGTCGTTGCGAAGAGAACTTTTTTCATCTTGTTTCCCTCGGTTTCAAACATTTTTTACTCGAGACGTGTTAGGCACATGTCTCAGCACGGACATCGTTTCGCTCTTTTTGCCCCCTTGGCGCAAGGTCGGCATAAGAACCGTGCCGTCATTCGGGTTGGATTGGTGCAAGGATGCCACAGTAATATCGGGGCCGATCCTGCCGCGCGGTTCACTTCCATATGCAAAGAATTGACTTGTCGCACCACAGGTCCTTGTCTAGGAGTATTCGCGACCGTTCATGACAGGCGATACAGGACATGCTGAAAACCCGCCCACAGACGATTCTGGCATTGATTGCAGCAGCGGCTTTAGCATCAGCTTGCGGAAGCCCCCCTCCGGGTGATGCCAGCCGATTGACTTCAGATGGCAGCGGAACCCTGGAACGTGAACTAAACGAGCCCGACCGGGCGACAATCTGGGATGTGTTCGGACCAAACAACTCGGAACAGGTGACTCAGGTCAATCGGTATCTGTGGACCGCTTCGCTGGACGTTCTGAATTTCCTTCCGGTTGAAGAGGTTGATCCCTTTACTGGTGTGATTCTGACGGGTTACGGGCGACCGCCCGGTGGTGGGCGTCAATATCGTGCCACCGTCCATATCAGCGATCCGGCCCTAGCCGCGCGGTCACTGTCGGTCTCGTTGCAAACCAACGGAGGCGCACCGGTCAGCGCCGCAACCACCCGCGCGGTCGAGGATGCGATTCTGTCCCGTGCCCGCCAGTTGCGCATTGCGGACAACAGGCTCTAGCCACCCGCCGAAAATCACAATATTACCACGCCGGGCTCTGTCCCGGCGTTTTCATTCACGAAGGACCGCACGATGTCGCGCTACTCGGCCACCGAAATCGAAGCAAAATGGCAAGAGGCCTGGGACAAGGCCGGGATTTTCAACGCCAACCACAAGGCGGATAAGCCGAAATACTACGTGCTTGAGATGTTCCCCTACCCGTCGGGGCGCATTCATATGGGGCATGTGCGCAACTACACGATGGGTGACGTGATCGCGCGGCACAAGCTGGCGACGGGTCACAACGTGCTGCACCCGATGGGCTGGGATGCCTTTGGAATGCCTGCGGAAAACGCGGCGATGGCCATCGGCGGCCACCCCAAGGACTGGACTTATGGCAACATCGCCGACATGCGCGGGCAGATGAAGCCACTGGGCCTGTCCATCGACTGGTCGCGTGAGTTTGCCACCTGTGATCCCGAATATTACGGCCAGCAGCAGGCTTTGTTTCTGGATATGCTTGAGGCCGGTTTGGTCTATCGCAAGAACGCCGTGGTGAACTGGGACCCGGTCGACATGACTGTTCTGGCCAATGAACAGGTGGAAAACGGGCGCGGTTGGCGCTCGGGTGCTTTGGTGGAACGGCGCGAGCTGACGCAGTGGTTCTTCAAGATTTCCGACTATTCCGAAGAACTGCTCGACGCGCTGGACACGCTGGAGAACTGGCCCGCCAAGGTGCGGCTGATGCAAGAAAACTGGATCGGCAAGTCGCGCGGGTTACAGTTTTCCTTTGACCGCACCGATGGGGGCGAACCGATTACCGTCTATACGACTCGCCCCGATACGCTGCTGGGCGCGTCTTTTGTCGGCATCTCGCCAGATCATCCGATTGCCAAACAGCTTGAGGCGGAAAACGCCGAAGTCGCTGAATTCGTGGCCGAATGCCGCAAGGGCGGCACCACCGAAGAGGCCATCGAAACTGCTGAAAAACTGGGCTATGACACCGGCATCACCGTCAAACACCCGCTGGACCCGAATTGGGAACTGCCAGTCTGGATCGCCAATTTCATCCTGATGGATTACGGCACTGGCGCGATCTTTGCCTGCCCGGCCCATGACCAGCGCGACCTGGATTTCTGCCGCAAATACGGTTTGCCCGTGGTGGATACCTTCTTTGCGCTGGACGATGACACCCCGGTCGACAAGATCGCTTTCGTTCCACCGAAGACCGAGAAAGTCCGTTGGGTGAATCACTTCGCCGGGCTGACCGAGGCCACCGGCGACGAGGCCATCAACGCTACCGTCGATTTCGCCGAAAAGGCTGGTTGGGGCGAAGGCGTCACCAAGTATCGCCTGCGTGACTGGGGCCTCAGCCGCCAGCGCTATTGGGGCTGCCCGATTCCCGTGGTGCATTGCGACACATGCGGCGTGGTGCCCGAGAAGAAAGAAAACCTGCCGGTTCGCCTGCCCGACGACGTTACCTTTGACAAACCGGGCAACCCGCTCGACCGTCACCCGACCTGGCGTGACTGCGCCTGCCCGAAATGCGGTGCTCCGGCCAAGCGTGAAACCGACACGATGGACACGTTCGTCGATTCGTCCTGGTATTTCGCCCGCTTCACCGCCCCACGCGCCGAAACGCCGACCGATCTGGCCGAGGCTGAATACTGGATGAATGTGGACCAGTATATCGGCGGGATCGAGCATGCGATTCTGCACCTGCTCTATTCCCGGTTCTTCGCGCGGGCGATGAACATCACCGGCCACCTGCCGCAAAAGGCCATTGAGCCGTTCAATGCGCTGTTCACGCAGGGCATGGTGACGCATGAGATTTATCAGACCCGCGACACCAATGGCCGCCCGGTCTATCACCTGCCCGAGGATGTGATCGACGGCAAACTAGCCGACGGCACCGAGGTCGAGATCATCCCTTCGGCCAAAATGTCGAAATCGAAGAAAAACGTGGTGGACCCGGTCAGCATCATCTCAGCCTTTGGGGCAGATACCGCCCGATGGTTCGTCCTCTCCGATTCGCCGCCCGAGCGGGACGTGGAATGGACAGCATCGGGGGCCGAGGCTGCGTTCAAGCATCTCAGCCGCGTGCATCGCATCGCGTCGGAAATCGCCGAATCGGACGCCCCGGCCAATGCCGAGGATGAAACCCTACTGCGTGAGATGCACAAGGCGATCCATGATGTGTCGGGCGGTGTTGAATCCTTTGGCTTCAACGCCTCTATCGCCAAGCTTTACGCGTTTACCAACACGCTGGCCAAATCCAAAGCCGGGACGGACGCCAAACGTCAGGCGGCCAAAACGCTGGCTCAGCTGATGTCACCGATGACCCCGCACCTATCCGAAGAACTCTGGCACCTGCTGGGCGGCGAAGGTCTGGTGGCGACCGCCCCCTGGCCGGTTGCGGATGAGGCGATGCTGGTCGACGATACCGTCACCCTGCCGATCCAGATCAACGGCAAGCGCCGGGCCGAAATCAACGTGCCAATGGAAATGGACAAGGCCGAGGTTGAAAAAATCGCGCTCAGCACCGAAGCTGTGCAAAGGGCGCTGGATGGAGCCGCGCCCAAGAAAGTGATCGTAGTTCCGGGCCGGATCGTGAATGTCGTCGTTTGATCGCAGAACCCTGTTGTTGATGCCGCTGGCGCTGGCCGCCTGCGGTTTTCAGCCGGTGTATGCCCCGGATGGGACAGGAACCGCGCTGGACGGGCGGGTGGCCGTTTCGCAGCTTAACACCGCCGAAGGATTTCTGCTGGTCCAGAACCTGGAGCGTCAGCTGGGGCGCAGCGCCTCGTCAGGCGAAGATTACCAGTTGGATGTGCGCGTCTCGACCACGACACGATCCGCCGCAATCACCACATCGAACGAAACCAACCGATATACGATTGATGGCCGGGCCACATATGCGCTGAAGTCCAATGAAACCGGACAGGTCGTAACATCCGGTGCCGTGGCCGATTTCGTGGCCTTTTCAGCCGCCGGATCAACCGTATCCACGCTGGCGGATGAGCGGGACGCCATCGAACGGCTGATGGTGATTCTGTCGGACCAGATCGTAACGCGGCTATTCACCACTCCGGATTTGGCCGCATGAAGCTGAGCCCGCGTGAGGCGGATGGGTATTTTGCCAAACCGGACCCGAACAAGACGGGGCTGTTAATCTATGGTGCCGACGCCATGCGCGTCGCCCTGAAACGCCAACAGGTGCTTGCCGCGTTGCTTGGCCCCGGCGCCGACGAGGAAATGCGCCTGACCCGCATTCCGGGCAGCGAACTCCGTGGCGATCCCGCGATGTTGTTGGATGCGGTCAAGGCCGTCGGTTTTTTCCCGGGCCCCCGCGCGGTCTTTGTGGAAGAGGCGACTGACACGGCGGCCCCCTCCATCATCAGCGCCTTGCAGGACTGGTCTGCTGGTGACGCGCAGATCATTGTCACTGCCGGTCAGTTGAAACCCAGCTCGAAAATACGCAAAGCGTTTGAATCGCATGCAGATGCATTTGCGGTCGGCATCTATGACGATCCGCCCTCGCGCGCCGAGGTTGAGCGAATTCTGGCGCAGGCGGGGTTGCAGAACATACCCCGCGATTCCATGGCATCACTGTCAGAACTGGCGCTTGCGCTCAGCCCCGGTGATTTCACGCAAACCATCGAAAAACTGTCGCTGTATAAACGCGGTGACACCACAGAGCTGACCCTTGAGGATTTTGATGCCTGCGCCCCACGCTCGACCGAGGCGGCGCTGGATGACGTGCTGAATGTCGTGGCCGAAGGTCGCGCCGCCGAAATCGGCCCGCTGATGCGACGCCTTCAGGCGCAGGGTACCAATGCGGTGACATTATGCATCGGGGCGACCCGGCATTTTCGCACGCTCTATGCCTGCGCGTCCCATCCGGGAGGCGCCGCGCAGGGGATCGGATCGCTGCGGCCTCCGGTCTACGGCAAACGCCGCGACCGGGTTTTGCGACAGGCTCAGGGCTGGGGGCCCGCCAAGCTGCAGACCGCATTGACGGTTCTCACAGATACGGATCTGTCTCTGCGCTCGGCTGGCCAGACAGCCCCTGCGATGGCGTTGGTCGAACGTGCCATGATCCGTCTGGCGATGCTGGCCCGGTCTCGCTAATCAGCCGCGTAAGGTTTGCAGATCCAGCCAGTGTGCGGCCGAACGCCCGGCCCAACGCCCGGTGGCCAAACAGGCAGTCAGCAGATAACCACCGGTCGGAGCCTCCCAGTCCAGCATTTCCCCGGCGCAGAAAACGCCGGGGACGGATTTGAGCATCAACCCCTCATCCACGGCCGCACGCGCAACACCACCGGCGGTCGAGATCGCCTCATCCATCGGGCGTAGTTTCGCACCGAGAACTGGAAGCTGTTTCAGCGCCATAACTCTGGTGGGCGTCGACACTGAAGACTGTTTTACCATCTCATGAAACAGCGCGATCTTCTGAGGCGGCAGTTTCAACGACTTCTTCATCCACTGCGAAAGCGTGGTTTTCGGATTTTTGGCACTGAATCGCGATTGCAAAACCGCGACATCCAGATCAGGCAGCAAATCGACGTAAAGTTCAGCTCCTGCACGCAGAGCCGGGGTCAGGGAATACAGCCCGCCGCCCTCCAATCCGGTCGCAGAGATCGTCGCTTCACCTCGGCTTTCCACGTCGCCAGCCATCCAGCGCACCGATTTCAGCGCTGCACCTAAATGGGGGTGCATATGATCGTTCCATTCGACGGACACTGCGGAATTGGACGGGGCAAACGGTGTCAGGTCGATGCCTTTACCTGTCAGATGTGCCGCCCACTCGCCATCCGCGCCCAACCGTGCCCAACTGGCACCACCCAATGCCAGAACAGTTGCGGCGGGACGAAGATCCTGCACGCCGTCCGGCGTTTCAAAACGTAGGGCCGCACCATGCCAACCTTGCCAGCGCCACCGTGTTCGAATCTGGACGCCGGACCGATCCAGACGCCCCAACCACGCACGCAACAAAGGCGAGGCTTTCATCACCTCGGGAAACACGCGCCCGGTCGAACCGACAAACAAATCCTGCCCCAGATCGCGCGCCCAGTGCTGAACGCCTTGTGCGTCCATCTCGGAAATGATCGGGCGCAACCAGTCCGCCGCATCGCCATAAGCGGTCATCAGCGTTTCAAACGCTTCATTTTTGGTCAGATTGAGGCCCGACTTACCCGCCATCAGAAACTTGCGCGCAACGGATGGCTTGGCTTCGGCCACCAGAACCTCGTGCCCGGCACGGGACAGCTGTTCAGCCGCCATCAGCCCCGCCGGACCTGCTCCGATCACTACCGCTTGCGCCACTTTATCCCCCTTGAATCGCCCATGTAACAGCGCGAGATTACTGCCATGTCGGCAAGCAGTGATCCGATCTGTCCGCTTTGCGACCGCCCAATCCCGGATGGGGGCGGCAGCCTGCACCATCTGATCCCAAAACTCAAAGGAGGCAAGGGCGGCCCAACCGTTTTGCTACACCAGATCTGCCACAAAGAGGTCCACGCCACCCTGACCGAGGCGGAACTGGCGCGCAGTTTTCACACAGTCGAGGCCCTACGTGCGCATCCTCGGCTGAAAAAATTCCTGGCCTGGGTGCGCAAACGCCCACCGGGGTTTCGCTCGAAAGTTTCCGGCAAACGCCGCGGGCGCTGATCACACAGGCAGAACCGGGTCGCCGGATGGGTCAGTTTGCGCGTATTCCAAGCCCTCGATCTCGATCCCCCGATAGTCGGGGACAGCGGCAAAGCTGGCATCGGCGATGTGCTGAAACTCCAGCGTCGTATAGGGGCGTTTCCACAGCCATTCCCGGTTGTCCACCGACCACAGATCCGGATTGGGCGGTGTATCATCAGTGAAAGCATAGAAATGCAGGTCAAACCCAAAATCCGCCACGTCCTGCATCGACAAAAGACGCATCCCAAGCGCACGGCAATGGGTGTCTTCAAGCGCGATATCGCCCGTGCGCAACGTGATCTGGCCGATGCGCGCCTCGGCGAAGGGTGCATTCGGGTCGGCCGCGTTTTCGGGCCTGTTGTCTTCGAAGTCATGTTGCAGCAACTCGATGACAAACCCCTCGGGATCGCTGAGATGGCACATATAGCCGATGTCCCGGAACTGCCGCGGAGCGCTGACCGCCACCCCCTGTTGCCGCAGACGCGTCACCGCCAGATCGACATCCGGCACCGTAACGCCGATCTTCCAATACCGCTGCCCCTGGTCATGATGGTAACCGCCGCCGCCGGGCATCAGCAGCAGGTCGGCGTCCCGTCCGGGGTAGCCGACATACCGGTTTTGGCCGTCCGCACGTATCTGCATACCCAGTGAGTCGCGATAAAACGCGGCCAATGTGTCAGGATCGGCCACGCGCAGGCGCACTGTTGCCAACCTCATGAACACAGCTCCGCGATGCCTTTGGCGATCTGCGGATCGGCCGCCAGACTGTCGGCTACCAAATCGTGCGCCGTCTGCATCAGTTGACCGGGCTCGACCACGCGGTCCACCAGACCAAAGGCAAAGGCTTCGTCAGCCGTGATTTTCTGCCCTGCCATCAGAATCAGGCGCGTGCGCGCCGGGCCGATCAGCGCTGCCATTCGCTTGGGATCAGACGGTTGCGGCAGGAATCCCAGCTTCATCACCGGATAAAAAATTTTGGCCGTCGGCACCGCAATGCGCAGATCACATGCCAAGACCATGCCGTTGGCGCCACCCGCCAGCGTACCGTTCAATGCAGCAACGGTCAGGCAAGGCAGTGCCGCAATCGCACCGGACAGCTGCTCCCACAAGTCCGAGGTCGCCAGCCCCGCCCGGGCCTCATCAAGGTCAGCCCCGGCGCTGAATACCCGACCTGCGCCGGTCAGGATCAGAGCCCGCGCGTCGGTGGCATCCTCAGCAATGCGCACCAGCTCGGACAACATGGCCTCGGTCAGCGCGTTGGCCTTGTCCGGGTTGTTGAGCGTAACGGTCCACAACCCGTACTCTTGCGTCAGATCAATCACGTCAGGCCGACGCGCTTGCGGATATCGTCCAGCCGCAGCTTGATTTCGCCGCCCAGAAATTCATCCGAGTCCTGCGAACACATCCACAGCAAGGCGCGCGCGGGCCAGTCAGGCGGGATGTGGTCTTCCCAATCCAGCTGGCTGACCGGATTGATACCACTCGTCTTGATCACGCGCTGCATTTCCGTGGCCACGGTGCCGGGTGACAGGCCCATAGCCCGGATGCCGTTATGCGCCTCTTCAAGATGGAGACATTCGGTCAGCATCTTTGCGCCAGCCTTGGAGGCGCAATAGTGGCTCCAGGCTTCGATCGCGTTGGAAGCCGCACCGGAGGACACGGTCAACACGGTACCCCCGCCTGCCGCGCGCATGATCGGCAATGCCGCGCGCATGCCGTAGAACACGCCTTTTAGGTTGATATCGATGGCCTTGCTCCAGGCCCCGGCATCGGCGTTGGACAGATGAAAGATCGGATCGATCACGCCTGCATTCCCGATCAGTACATCCAGGCCGCCGAACCGCGCCACGCAATCGGCGACAACCTGTTCGACTTGCGTAAAATCACTGACATCACAGGCCAGTGCAATGGCGTTATCCCCCAGCGCTGCGGCCAGCGCATCGATCTGATTCCGGCTGCGCGCCACCAGCGCAACATTGGCACCGGCTGCGGCAAAAACGCGCCCGGCCTCGGCCCCGATGCCACGGCTGGCCCCGGTGATCAGTACTGTTTTTCCTTGCATATTCATCGGCGATTTCTCCGGATTTGACGTTGCTTCAAGTGGTAACGTGCAAATGGGGAAATGGTCCACCCCTTGCCCCTTGACGATACCCGCCGCAACCACGACGATGCCGGCAAAATTGATCAAGAAGGGTTCTCTGATGTCCGTTTTTCTTCGCCGTACCTGCGGGGCGGTTCTGGCCTATACCTTTGCCGCGCAGGCCGCAGTCGCGGATGTGACCGCAAATGATGTCTGGGCCGACTGGCAAGCCTACCTGAGCGGGGTCGGCTATACCGTGACGGGCGATCAAAGCGTTTCGGGCGATGTCACGACCATCACCAACATGACCATGTCGATGGCCATTCCGGACACGGATGAACAGATCGACATGGTTGTGCCGGAAATGACGTTGACGGAAAACGGCGACGGGACCGTCACGATTGGCCTGCCCGACAGTTTCCCCATGACCATTTCGGGCGAAGCTGAAGGAGAGAGCTTTTCCGCCGAGCTGCTATACAACCAAGACGCCCTGAACATGGTTGTTTCGGGCTCACCGGACGAAATGAACTATGCCTATTCAGCGGCCAGCCTCGAAATTTCACTGGGAGAGCTGCAGTTTGGCGATGAAACCGTGTCATCGGATGTGCTGGGCGTCAGTGTCAATCTGAGCGATTTCTCTGGCACATCGTTGATGAAAATCGGCGAGATCCGTGATATCGCCCAACAATTCACAGCGGCGGATCTGAGTTACGATCTGGCGTTCGACGATCCTGAAAGCGACGATACAGGCCGGATCAGTGGCAAGCTGAACCAGCTGGCATTCAACGGCGATACCCGTATCCCGAACGGAGCTGATTTCGCGGACGTCAAAAGCATCTATGATGCGGGGTTCGCAGCCTCGGGCACTTTCACATACGGGTCAGGCAACAGCGAGATTTCAGGGGCGTCCGAAGGTCAGCCTTTTACCATGGGCAGTTCGTCCCAGGGCGGTCGGTTTACCGGCAGCATCGACGCGCAGCGTATCGTTTATGATCTTGAGCAAAACAGCTCGAATCTGGCCGTCACGACCTCGGATCTGCCTTTCCCGATCGAGATCGCGATGGAAACGGCCGGGTTGAAGTTCGAATTCCCGGTTCAGGCATCCGAAGAGATTCAGCCCTTTGCCTTCGCCATGAACCTGACCGAGTTCACCATGTCCGACGTGCTGTGGAGCCTGTTCGACCCGGCGGGCGCACTGCCCCGCGATCCGGCGACCGTGTCGCTGGACACCGAGGGAACGGCAAAGATTCTGGTCGATTTCATGGACCCCGAATCCGTCGAACATCTTGAGATTTCGGACGAAATGCCGGGCGAGCTGCATTCACTGAAAATCAACGAGTTGCTGATCTCGATGGTTGGCACCCGCCTGTCGGGCGATGGTGATTTCACCTTCGATAATTCCAACCTTGATCCAATCAACCCGCTTCCGGTTCCGGTCGGCGTAGCCAATTTGCAGCTTGTGGGTGCGAATGCTCTGATCGACACGCTGATCTCGATGGGGTTCGTGTCAGATCAGGATGCGCTTGGCGCGCGGATGATGATGGGCCTGATGGCCGTTCCGGGCGAAGAGCCGGACACCCTGAACTCGACCATCGAGTTCACCGAGGATGGTCAGATTCTGGCCAATGGTCAGCGGATCAAGTAACCTGGTGCCGGGGTGAGGCCGGTCCTGCGGCCTTACCCCGCCTCAAATCGACGTCGCAATTGTTCCGCAGGCCTTGCGGGACGCCCGGTCCGGGGCTAGGTCCAATGCATTCAGACCGGAGGCCTCATGACCCAAACACCCCAGAATATCAGCCAGACCCTTCTGGATGCGGCGCGCAAGGCAGGCGCTGACGCAGCAGATGCCATCGTAATTGACGGGTCTTCGGTTTCGGTCGAGGTGCGCGGCGGAGCGCTGGAACATGCCGAGCGGGCCGAGGGGACAGATCTGGGTCTACGGGTCTTTCTGGGTAAACGGCAGGCCATCGTGTCCAGTTCCGACAGTCGGCCCGAAACCCTGACGGCCATGGCGGAACGCGCGGTCGCCATGGCGCGCGAAGCCCCGGAGGACCCGTTTACCGGGCTTGCGGACGCGGCTCAGTTGATCACCGATTGGGACATGGACGCGCTTGAGCTTTTCGATCCCGCACCGGAACCCAGCGCCGATGCCCTGCTGCAGGACGCCCTGTCCGCCGAAGCGGCTGCTCTGGAGGTTGACGGTGTGTCTCAGGTCTCGGACGCGTCGGCGGCTTATGGGACCCACCGTGTTCATCTGGCGGCGACCAACGGCTTTTCGGGCGGGTATGCGCGCAGCAACCGGTCAACGTCTTGCGTGGCCATTTCCGGCGAAGGCACCGGGATGGAGCGTGATTATGACGGGGACAGCCGCAGCTTTCAGTCCGATCTGCGCAGTCCGGCTGATATCGGTCGCACCGCCGGTGAACGCGCCGTGCAGCAGGTGGGCGCGTGCAAGCCCGAAACCGGCACCTTTCCCGTGCTGTTTGACGAACGGATTTCGTCATCTCTGATCGGTCATTTGCTGGCCGCCAGCAATGGCGTGGCCATCGCGCGTGGCGCATCATGGCTGAAGGACAGCCTTGGCCAGCAGGTCCTGCCCGCGCAGATCTCGCTGATCGAGGACCCGCATCGCCCGCGTATTTCAGGCTCGCGCCCGTTTGACGCCGAAGGTCTGCCAACCCGGCAGCGCGCCATTGTCGAAAACGGCGTGCTGACCGGGTGGACATTGGATTTGTCCAGCGCGCGCAAGCTGGACATGGTGTCCACCGGCAATGCCGCGCGCGGGGTGTCCGGCCCGCCGTCACCCAGCAACTGGAATCTGAGCCTGACCCAAAGCGACCGCAGCCGCGCGGACCTGATACGGGATATGGGCACCGGGCTGCTGGTCACCTCGATGATCGGATCGACCATCAACCCCAATACCGGAGATTATTCTCGCGGTGCATCGGGGTTCTGGGTGGAGAACGGGGAAATCTCGCATCCGGTGAACGAATGCACCATCGCGGGCAATCTGCGTGACATGCTGATGCGGATCATTCCCGCCAACGACGCGCGCACGTATCTGTCGCGCGTCGTGCCGTCGCTGCTGATCGAAGGGATGACACTTGCCGGCAACTGACCTGTCCCTGCTGATTGATGCCGCGCACGAGGCTGGCCAGATCGCGACGCGTTATTCCGGGCCCCTGGCGCAACGCTGGGACAAACCCGAAGGCGCAGGACCGGTGACCGAGGCAGATCTGGCCGTCAACGCCATGCTCGAACGTGACCTGCAGGCTGCGCGCCCGGATTATGGCTGGCTGAGCGAAGAGACTGAGGACTCCGACACGCGCCTGACCCGGGATCGGGTTTTCATCATTGACCCGATCGACGGAACCCGCAGCTTTGCCGAAGGGTCACGGACATGGGCGCATTCACTGGCCATCGCTGAGCAAGGACGGGTCACTGCGGCAGTGATCTATCTGCCTTTGCGCAACCTGTTATATGCAGCGGCTGTGGATCAGGGCGCGACCTTGAATGGTGCTCTGATCCGGGTCAGCCAAAATCCTGATCTGACCGGGGCCGAAGTGCTGGCGGCCCGACCCAATCTGGACCCCCACCATTGGGCGACCGGAGTCGCGCCAGACTTCAAGCGCGTTTATCGTCCCTCACTGGCCTATCGCATGGCGCTCGTGGCACAAGGCCGGTTCGACGGGATGTTGACGCTGCGCCCCAGCTGGGAATGGGACATTGCCGCCGGTGATCTGATTCTGCGCGAAGCCGGAGGCACCTGTACCACCCGGCAAGGCAAGCCTCTGGTGTTCAACAACCCGACGCCGCGTCTGAACGGTGTGGTCGCGGCCGAGACACGCCTGCACGCGCAACTGATGACGGCACTGGACACGGACGGACCTGGTATTCCGGCATGAGCAAGCCAAGTTCACTCAGCCTGTCGATTTACCGGGTTCTGTCCTGGGGCGTTCCACAAGCCCCAAGGGCCACGCCACCACCCCGCCCCAAAGGCGAGCTTTTGTGGATACATGTCAGCGCTCCCGAACGCATGCGGGCCGTAAACGATTTCTGCAACCGGGTCCTGTCGGCCCGACCGGGATTATCCTTGCTGCTGACCGCCCCTGCGGATGCTGATCTGTCAAACTGGCCCGAAGGACAAGAACCTCTGAAGACCCTGCCGACCGAGCAGACCGGTGCCGCACGCGCGTTTCTGGAGCATTGGCGCCCTGACCTGGGCATCTGGATTGGCGGAGGATTGATGCCAAACCTTATAACCCGCGCAGACGAAGACGGCATACCGATGATCCTGATCGAGGCCGAACCGGACGTCAACGTGGCGCGCGGCGGGCGATGGCTGCCGGACCTCGCCCGACAAACGATGGAGTGTTTCGGCACGATTCTGACGACTGCCGAAGAGACCGCGCGCCAGATTCGCAAGCTGGGCGTAACCTCTGCGAAAGTCTCGGTCTCGCCACCGCTTTACATCAGCCCAAATCCGCAGTCCTGGCCTGAAGATGAATTGATCGAAACCAATCATGCGCTGGCCGGACGTCCGGTATGGCTGGCGGCATGGGTGCAGGACAAAGAGTTCATCTCGGTGCTGAGCGCACACCGGCAGGCGATGCGCATGTTACCTCGGCTGGCGCTGGTCCTGCATGTGGCCGACGCCGCCGAAGCTGGCCCGCTGCAGCGCAGGCTCGAGGCGATGGACCTGCGCTGCGCCCAATGGGGCGACGGTCAGCCGATCGAGGACACGACGCAGGTGATTCTGTCCACTGACCCCGAAGAGCTTGGCTTGTGGCACCGCGTGGCACCGGTGACCTTCATGGCAAGCTCGCTGGAACGCGGTGCGGGTGGACGGGATCCCCTGACCGCAGTGGCCTTGGGTTCGGCGGTCATCCACGGGCCGCATGTGGGCAAACATCGCGGGATTTACGATAGTCTGAAGCAGGTAGAGGCTGCGCTGACCATCAGAACAGCCACGGAATTGGGGGATGGCGTGGTCGAATTGCTTGCACCAGATCGCACGGCCCATATGGCGCTGGCCGGGTGGCAGGTGGTGACCGAAGGTGCGCCACAGGCAGATCAATTGATCGACATGATACAGGACAGGCTGGATCACCGGGAGGCACAGGATGCGCGCGCCTGACTTCTGGAATACCGGACCGGATCAACTGGATATGCGGGCGCGCCTGCTGTCGCCGTTGGGGCGCATCTACGCAGCAGCAACAGCCCGCAGATTGGCATCGGAAACCGGCATCAAACTGGACATCCCGGTCATTTGCGTCGGCAACCTGAACGCGGGCGGCACAGGCAAAACGCCCACCGTGATCTGGTTATTGGACCATCTGCGAGGTCGCTTCCACATCCCGCATGTGGTGACGCGCGGGCACGGCGGTTCATTGGACGGCCCGGTCCGCGTTGATCCAAGGGTTCACACCGCCGATCAGGTCGGGGATGAACCGCTTTTGCTGGCCGCCTTCGCAGACGTTTGGGTCGCCAAGGACCGTGCTGCCGGGGCAAAGGCGGCAGCGGCAGAAGGGGCAAGTGTAATCGTCCTGGATGACGGCTTTCAGAACCCCTCGGTCGCCAAGGATTTCTCGGTTGTTGTGGTGGATGCGGCCCGCGGGTTCGGCAACGGTCTGTGTTTGCCCGCTGGCCCGCTGCGCGAACCTGTTGCGGTCGGGCTCGCGCGCGCCGATCTTGTGTTGTCATTGGGCGAAGACGACGCGCAGACCGGATTTAAAACGCAATGGGGTGGCCAGTTGTCGGTGCCACATGCCACGGGCAAGGTCTGTCCGCTGCAAACCGGTATGGACTGGAGCGACGCCACGGTTCTGGCCTTTGCCGGAATTGGCCATCCTGAAAAATTCTTTCAAACCCTGCGTCAGCAAGGAGCCACCGTAGTGCGCGCCGAGGCTCTGGACGATCACCAGCCCCTGACGATGGCATTGATGACCCGGTTGGAGAATGAGGCAAAAGCCCTGAATGCACAGATGGTGACAACGGAAAAAGACGCCGTTCGTCTACCTGCTGCGTTCCGCAGCAAGGTTTTGGCGCTGCCCGTGCGCCTGCAGATCGAACAGGACCAGATGGTAAGCGAGATGTTGGCGCGTGTTGCGCCTTCACCGTAAGAAAGTGGCCAGCCCCCGGCGCAGGCTGACCACAGGACAGATCAGCTGCCCAATTCGTCTTCGATCAGCTTCTTGAAGCTGTCATAGGACTGGTTTTCAACTTTCTTGCCATTCACAAGGAAAGATGGCGTCGCCTGAACGCCGTCGCGTTCGGCGTTTTCCTGATACCAGGCCACCAGGGTCTGCGCCCGGGTGCCGTCCTGCAGGCAGGCTTCAAGCTGGTCCTTGTCGATACCCGCAAGGCGCCCGATCTTGCGCAGCTCGTCCACGATCTCGGCCGGACCACCGGCACGGGTCCATTCGGACTGACCCTCATAGATCAGATCAGAGATGCCAAAGAACTTTTCGGGGCCGCCACAGCGTGCCACCATCGAAGCCCACAGACCATAGCGGTCAAAATACACCTCGCGATAGATGAACTTGACCTTGCCTGTATCGATGAAGTCTTTCTTGAGCTGCTTATACGGCCCGGTGTGGAAATTCGCGCAATGCGGGCAGGTATACGACGCATATTCGATGATTTCGACCGGTGCGTCCTCGGCCCCCAGCGTCATTTCGACGATCGAGGATGTATCCAGATCGGCTTCTTGCGCCTCGGCGCTGCCGATCAGCGGATTGGTCGGGTTGGAATTTGACAGCGACAGCCAATAGCCGCCTGCGGCGATGGCAACAGCTGCACATATTCCGGTTGCAATACGGCTCATGTACTCAGCCCTTTCTCAGCATTTTTGCTTGGATAAAACGTTACGGCCCAGACGTTCAAGAGCCGCGCGCAAGTCACCGTCATGAACGTCGCGTGCGACTTTTCCGGCCTCGGCCACGATCTCGGGTGCAATCTCGGGTTTCGCTTGTTTCGGCTTGTGGTCGAAACTGGCCTGCCCCTCGGCAAATCCGGTCGGAGCGGTCTGCGTGATGCGGATGCGATTGATGGCGTTATACCCGTAAACGGCATTCACCTTGTCCCGCAGCTGTTCCTTTTGCATCTCCAACATCGGAGCCTGCGGTCCGGTTGTCAGGACGGTCAGCGTCGCGCCAAACCCGTTGCGTCCGTAACCCACATTTACGGGCCGTGCGACAGAAGCAATATCCTGCCCGACAATGTCGGCCCAATGGGTCAGCAAGCGCGAAATGGCAAAACCGCGGCTTTCACCCGCACGCCTGATCTGATCGTTCAGAACGGACGCGGTTCGTTTGAACCCACGGGTCGAGGAACGTCTGCGTTGCATCTGGTTTCCAACTCCTGCACCGCTATTGTAGTAGGCTGGGACCCCGGCGCCAGCGAAACCCGACAAGGAGTTGAATAAAACTTGCGAGACGGCCATGACATTTCTGTGAGTGACGCGTTGTTGGGCTGGTACGACCGCCATGCGCGCGTGATGCCGTGGCGGGTTGGTCCGTCGGACCGCGCGGCAGGCGCTCGCCCTGACCCTTATCGGGTCTGGTTATCTGAGATCATGTTGCAACAAACTACCGTTGCAGCGGTGCGGGACTATTTCCTACGCTTCACCACGCGCTGGCCCACAGTTCAGTCTCTGGCGGCGGCTCCGGACGCGGACGTCATGGGGGAATGGGCCGGTCTGGGCTATTACGCGCGTGCCCGAAACCTACTGAAATGCGCACGGGTGGTGGCGGAAAAGCATGGCGGGCACTTCCCCGATACCTATGACGCCCTGATTCAACTGCCCGGTATCGGGCCGTACACGGCCGCCGCGGTTGCCGCCATCGCCTTTGACCGCCCCGAGACCGTGCTGGACGGCAATGTCGAGCGGGTAATGGCCCGGTTTTATAACCTCCATGACCCTCTGCCCGGTGTGAAGCCGGTTCTGAAACTCAAAGCCGCCGGGCTGACGCCGATCAATCGCCCCGGCGACTATGCGCAGGCGGTGATGGATTTGGGAGCCACCATATGCACCCCCAAGTCTCCGGCCTGTGGGATTTGCCCCCTGCGGGACCCCTGTCAGGCGCGGCAAGCGGGTACGCAGGCCGATCTGCCCCGCAAATCGCCGAAAAAGCCCAAACCCACCCGGCACGGGCATGTCTACATCGCCAGACGCGCGGATGGTGCGATGCTGTTGCAACGACGCCCGGACAAAGGTCTGCTGGGCGGAATGCTGGGATGGCCGGGGTCCGACTGGTCCGAATCTCCGCCCGAAGCGCCGCCGTTTGAGGCGAACTGGCAGGTGTTGCCTGCTGAGATACGCCACACTTTCACGCATTTCCATCTGATCCTGCGGGTCTGGAGCGCCGAAGTGCCAGACGAGCTCGCGCCCGCAGGTCTTTCCATTATCGAAAAACACGCCTTCCGGCCCGGCGAATTGCCGACGGTCATGCGCAAAGCCTATGACCTGTGGCGCGGCCATTAGAGCGCTGTGCAAATCCAGCTCCCCGGTCTAATTTGCGCACAACCTGTCGGAGACCTCAGATGATTGCACCAGATATCCTGTCACGCTGGCAATCCGCGCTGCCCTTTTGGGTTTCGATGCTGCTGATCCCATTGATCTGGATCACCGCGTTTACCGGCGGTTGGTGGATCATATTGGTGCCCCTGTCGACCTGGTGGGCCTTTGCCATCCTTGACCGATTTACCGGTCTCAATCTGGAAAATGCGGACCCACAGACACCCGACACACAATTGCGCTGGTACATCGCCCTGACCAAGATTTGGGCCCCGGTTCAGTTCTTCACGCTATTTGGGCTGATCTGGTTTACGGCCCACAGCACGCATCTGAGTTCAGTCGAGAAAATCGGCCTGTTCTTCGGTATGGGCGTGATCTCGGGCACGATCGGGATCAATTACAGCCATGAGCTGATGCACCAGAAAGGCCGCGCAGAGCGGTGGCTGGGGGATATCCTGCTGGCAATGGTTCTGTATTCTCACTTTCGGTCGGAACACCTGCTGGTCCATCACCGCTATGTCGGCACACCGCGCGACCCGGTCACCGCCCGGTATAACGAAGGGTTTCACCGCTATTATCCCCGCGTCCTGCGCCAATGCCTGATCTCGGCTTTCCGGGCCGAGCGTGACAAGCTGGCCCGAAAAGACCGGCCCTGGACCGACCCGGCCAACCCGTTCTGGCGATATTGGGGCTTGCAGGCTGCGATGCTGGCTCTGGCTTTCCTGTTGGGTGGCTGGGCCGGGCTCGGCCTGTTTCTGGTGCAGGCGGGCACCGCGATCTGGCAGCTGGAGCTTGTCAATTACGTGGAGCATTATGGCCTGACGCGCAAATATCTGGGCGACGGAAAATATGAGCGGGTCCGGCCGCGCCACTCGTGGAATGCATCACAGAAGGCCAGCAATTGGTTGCTGATCAACCTGCAGCGCCATTCGGACCACCATTACAAGCCAAACCGCCGCTTTCCCCTGTTGCAGCACCATTCCGAGGATGCAGCTCCGCAACTGCCCCATGGGTACCCGGTGATGACAATCGCGGCGATGATGCCGCCGCTCTGGCGGCGGGTGATGAACCCCAAAGTGCGGGCGTGGCGGCGACAGTATTACCCGGAAATTACCGATTGGCTGGCCTACAACAAGGCGCGAAATCCGATGCCCGGGGCATGACCGCAGCGCGCATTCGCGCGCTGCCGGGCCCAACTGGAAAAGTCGCATCTTTGATGCAATGCTGACAGGCGGGAGCACCGGATTATGTCAGCGCCCAGATGTCCATTGGTGCGGCGACCCCACGTACTTGCTGCGCGGGTTTTTGTTCAAACCCGGACAACAGGCCCGGGTTCGCGGGGGCGTCCGGCACGGCCTGCGCACGGAGTACATCGCTGATTATGACGCGCGCGCCAAAATCTCGGGTCAGTGCCTCCAGCTTGGCGGCGACATTCACCGCATCCCCGATCACGGCAAATTCCAGCCGGTTGGCCCCGATATCGCCCAGAACGACCTGGCCGAAATGCACGCCAATGCCCACTTCGATCTCGGGCTCACCTGATCGCCGGCGATCCAAATTCCACCGGTCCATCGCCCCGACCATCGCGCGGGCGCAGGACAGGGCGTTGCTTGCATCCTCGGGCGTGGGCACAGGCGTCCCAAAGGTCGCCATCAGCCCGTCGCCCAGATATTTGTCCAGCGTGCCGTGATGGCGAAACACCTCAGTCTCCATCCGCGCGTGAAACCCGCGCAGAACCTCGATCACCTCATAAGGATCGCGACCGGCGGCGAATCTGGTGAAACCCACGATGTCGATGAACAAAACCGCCACATCCTCTTTCCGCACCTGCTTCAGCGGCTCATCATTCTGGCTCAGCTCGTCGATCACGTTGGGCGAGAAATACCGAGACAGGTTCGCCCTCTCCCGCTCCAGGCCCGCATTCGTCATCAAGAGACGATTGAGACGGCGCATGGAGATGCCCAGCGTCACGGCGACCATCATGAAAACGATCACCTGCTGGATGCGAAGCGATGGATGATAGCTGTTGGGATCCATCAACTCAGCCACATCCGGATAGCCCGCCAACGCCCCGGCCACACGTTCGCTGAGGCCCGGAATAGGGGTCGCCACCCACCAGGCGACGAGCCATCCGGCCGTCCACATCATCGCCGTCCAGAGCCCGATTGCCACGACCGTGCGCCAGGAATATGCGAGGGTCCCGGCGGCAAGAATGATGAAGAAATACTGGAAATTGTCGAACTGATACTGCATCGCCAGCGGCCGTACATCGTCGCTGAACGGGTTCGGAACGATCATGCCCAAGGTCATGATCAGCAAATCGGCGAAGATCAACAGCAGCTCGGCCCGGGACTGCCCCACCCGTCCGGCCCGCCGGATCATCCAGCCATTAGCGCAGATCAACAGCAGGATGAAGTGATACCACATCACCTCCCAATGAGGGTTCAGAAAAACCAGCAGAACACCGGTCAGACCCATCGCAACCCAGCGCGCACGAACGGCAAGTTCCAACCCTTCACGCTTGTGTCGCTCCAGCGCAGCTTCAGTATACTTGTTGTCCTGATCTTGCACGTCGGCGCGTGATAACAAAAACCGGCTGAAAGGCGAGCGGCTGGCTGTGGTGTCGGACATTGTTGAGGTTCCCTCGCTGCGCTGCGGCTTTCGGGCACTCATACAGAATCAGGAATGTGATTGAAACAAAAAGACCCCGCCGGGCACGGCGGGGCAAGGCTTAGTGCCATGTGTCAGGCCACAGGCACCGGCGGTATTCAGTTATGCATTTCAGCCCGGATCTGCTGGCGCAGCACGTCGATCGGCACTGTTTTTCCGTCACGCTTGAAACACCAATAGGTCCAGCCATTACAGGACGGCGCGTTTTCCAGATGCGCCCCCACCTGATGAATCGAGCCCTTGACGTTGTCGCCCACCAGCGTGCCGTCGGCGCGCACCTTGGCCTTGTGGCGCTGGTTCATGGAATAAAGCTCTTCGCCTGGTCGCAGCATGCCACGTTCGACCAGTTGGCCAAACGGCACGCGCGGCTCGGCGCGTTTGCTGGCGCTGACTTCCAGCGCCTCGCGGTCAAACTTGCGGACCTTGGCGATGCGCTTCTCGGCCACCTTGCGGTAACTTTCCTCGCGCTCGATCCCGATGAATTCGCGGCCCAGCATCTTGGCAACGGCCCCGGTTGTGCCGGTGCCAAAGAACGGGTCCAGCACTACGTCGCCGGGATTTGTCGAACCAATCAGAACGCGGTGCAACAGCGATTCCGGCTTCTGTGTCGGATGCGCCTTGTCGCCGTTCTCATCCTTCAGGCGTTCATGCCCGGTGCAGATTGGCAGCACCCAATCGCTGCGCATCTGCACACCTTCGTTCAGGGCCTTCAGCGCCTCATAGTTGAACGTGTACTTCGCGCCTTCGCGCTTGGACGCCCAGATCATCGTCTCATGCGCGTTGGTGAACCGCTTGCCGCGGAAATTCGGCATCGGGTTCGATTTGCGCCAGACAACGTCGTTCAAAATCCAGTATCCCGCATCCTGCAAAGCCGAGCCCACACGGAAGATATTGTGATATGAGCCAATCACCCAAATCGCACCATTGGGTTTCAGCAGACGATGCGCCGCCTTCAGCCATTCGCGGGTGAACTGGTCATAGGCCCCAAAGCTCGAGAACTGATCCCAGTGATCATCGACCGCATCAACCTGAGAATTGTCGGGCCGGTGCAACTGACCCTTCAGCTGCAGATTATATGGGGGGTCCGCGAAAATCAGGTCAACCGACGCCTCGGGCAGACTGTTCATCGCCTCGATGCAGTCCCCGGATAGAATCGTGTTTAAAGGGAGCGCGGCTGCGCCCTTTGTCTTGATTGTGGTCATATCACTGCCTCAGTTCCACGGCGCTTTTGCGCTCATTTGGTTGAGACAAGGATGAGTCAAAGATGATTCGCCGTCAAATTCTTTTTTGAATCAGTGACTTACGATTTACTCTTGATACAAGATATTGTGGACCGGTTTGAACGAACGTCTATGGTGTGGGGTCACACCAAGATTTCGCAGCGCCTCGCGATGCATTTTTGTCGGATAGCCTGCGTTTGACTCCCATCCATAACCAGGATGCTGTTGCGCCAAATCCACCATGACCCGATCGCGCCAGTTTTTTGCAATGATTGACGCCGCCGCAATTGAAACTGATCGTGCATCCCCCTTGACCACCGCTTGCGATGGCAGGCCCAGATGGCGCGGAATCATATTCCCATCGATCAACAGATAATCCGGCGGCGGGTCCAGCGCGGCTACCGCGCGCTCCATCGCAAGATGCGAGGCGCGCAGGATATTGTGTTCGTCAATTTCAGCGACCGAGGCTTCGGCGACAGCCATTTCAGCCCGCGTCCGCAAGGCATCCTCCAACACAGCGCGCCGCTTTGCCGTCAGCTTTTTTGAATCGTTCAGTCCATCCGGAACATCATCCGGGTTCAAAACAACTGCTGCCGCCACAACCGGACCTGCCAGCGGGCCGCGCCCCACCTCGTCCACGCCTGCGATCCGGACATATCCGCGCGCCAGCAGTGCCTGTTCCAATTCGAAATTTGGTGTCGCCATATATCCGGAAAACCGCGTTTCGCGGCACGGTGCAAGAAAAAAGAAAGGGGTGACTTAAGCCACCCCTTCCCAGCGCGGCGCTTCTTTTTGGCGCCGCTCCTGCTCGAAACCCAATTACCGATAAACCACGCGGTATCCGTTGTGGCGCAGGCATGACGGTTCATACGCCCGCTTTACCGTCTTGCCATTCCAGAAACCGACCTTGCACTGCTGGGGCAGGCTATGGGCATGTTTGTAATGCTTTTTCAGACATTTCGGCGCCAGCAGAGGCTGATGATGTGAATAGTGTTCATATTTGCGCAAACAGCGCTGCGGCAGATTATACCGGGCCACGTGCTTTGGCAGCGGTCGCACATGGTGCTTTTTTGCCTTGTGGTGGTGGTGCTTCTTCTTTTTCACATAATGTTTCTTCACGTATTTTCGCGACACCGAGTCTTTGCGCTGCTCCTTGTGATAGTGATGCGCTGCTGCGCCAATGATGGCGATAGCCGCCAAACCACCCAGAAGATCGCGTGTATCCGCAGCCCGGGCTTGCGAGGCTGACACACCGGTAATGGCAACTGCGGTCGCTACGATCAGAGCAATGAATTTCTTATGCATGATGCAGGTCCTTTCGGGTTCTGAGGCGACCCCGTTACGGACCGCGTATTTGATGCCCCAAACCTGCGCCCACCCCCGTTAGACAAGCAATATCGACAGGTTGTTATCGGATATCAGCACTGCGAACCCCCTACAGTTATTGAATATCCGGCCAACACATGCGCAGGATGCAGCTTATGAAACAGATCCTCTCTTCTCTGCTCATAGTGGCGCTGGTATCGGTTGGCTCTGCGGCGTCAGCGGCGGATTGTTATGCCGATTACAAGGCCAAACAGGACAATCCCCTGCGGCTGCATTACGGCGTCATGAAGGTGTCGGGCTGCAACAAGGGCAAGGCAAAAAATGAAGTCGCCAAGCGATTGAAACGGTCGGGGTGGACGCTGCTGAATGTCATGTCCGTCTTTGGACCGGAAGGGTTGGATCAAAGGAAGGCCAATGCCGGAAAATTCTATCTCCGTTACTGAGGCCCGCCGGTCCGGTGTCCGTCTGGTCGGCCTGGGTATTGCCGCCATCGTCGTGATCCTTGTGACCGCGGCGGTGTTTCTGTTCTGGACCCTGCCCGATGCCAACGCCTTCAACGCGAGAGTCGAGCGGCTGTTTGTCGAATCTGATCTGACCTCGCAGTCCGAAATTCGCCTGTTGGAAATTCTGGCGCAATCCGGCACTGCCTTTGCGGATACGCTGTCCAGCTACCGGATGGTGATCTTTGTCCTGCTGGTCTTTGCCAGTGCCATGCTGGTGACCGCATTGGTGTTTCTGGTCATGCTGGTGCTTCTGAACCGCCGCATGGCGCAGATCGAACGGACAGGTATTCAGGTCACGTCCCTGCTGATCAGCCGGGAAGAGAACACGGTTTATCTTAACAACATGGATTTCAAACTGACCCCGGCGGCGATGGAGACCCTTTCGGTGCTGGCTGAATCCCGCCTGGACGATGAAGTTCTGTCGGGCGTCCAGATCGAGGCGATGATCTCGGGCAAAAATGCCGCCGATTGTGACGAGGCGGCCGGCGCCACCCGGATCAAACGCTTGCGCGATGCGTTGGGCAATCAGATGGTCAGCGAATTGCTGGTCAAGAATATCGCCAAGAAAGGCTATATGCTGTCGATCGAAAAAGACGTGATTCAGATGGTCTGACACCGTTTTTCGCGGTAGATTCGCGGCTTCCCCTTGGAATCCAATCGCCAAGAGCCCATCCTTTAGGAACCCAGGGCTCGGGAGGTTACAGATGAACGTCCACGCCACACCAAAACTCAAAGGCTATGGAATTTCGGTCGAGCCGCTGCAGGGTCGCATCGCGATTTATCGTGGCGATATCATGCTGGCCGAAAGTCACAATGCCAAGGTCATGTACGAAACCCGGTTGCCGCCCGCCATCTACGTGCCGCGCGCGGATCTGTGTGTCGAGTTGAGCCCCGAGACGGAATTGCAGACCTTCTGCCCCTTCAAAGGGACGGCGACCTATCATGATATCAGCCTGCCTGATGAACGATTGACAAATTCCATCTGGGCCTACGAGGACGCCCTGCCGGAAAGCGCCGCGATTCAGGGGCATATCGGTTTTGCGCCGGATGCTGCCACGCGGGTTGATCTTGGGGAAAACACACTGCGCGATCCCGATGACGGTAATATCAGCGGCCCTCTGATCGATTGGCTGATGCGCGGCGCGTCGGAGATTCAGTCACCGGACGCCTTCACCCAGGCACTGGCCGAAAAGATGCTGGAACACGGTATCGCCATTCAACGCCTCAGCACGCTGGTCTGGTCTCTGCACCCGCTGATCGCTGGCAAGCACTATGTCTGGGAGAAAGATGCCGAGGAAATTTCGACCTTCACCCCAACTTATGAAATTCACGATCACCCGGCCTTCACCAACAGCCCTTTGCGGCACGTGTCGAACGGGCTGGGCGGGGTGCGTCAGCGTTTGAACGACGACAATCCGCATAACAGTTTCCCCATCATCGAGGATTTGCGCGCCAAGGGCGCAACGGATTACGTCGCGATGCCTTTGCCCTTTTCCGATGGACGAACAAATGTGCTGACGCTGACCTGCGATCACCCCGACGGGTTCACAACCGAAAATCTTGGTCTGGTTTTTGAATGCTCCTCGGTCATCGCACGGTTTTACGAGGTGTTCACCCAACGCGAAAACGCGCAGGTCCTGCTGGAAACCTATGTCGGCAAACGGTCGGGCGCGCGGGTTCTGGGCGGAGAAATCCGGCGCGGAGACGGCGATGACATCGATGCGGCGATCATGTTCTGCGATCTGCGCAACTCGACCTCATTGGAAGAACAGCTTGGTCGCAGCGCCTATATCAACGTCCTGAACGCGTTTTTCGAAACCGTGTCCGGTATCGTGCACGACCACGATGGTGAAGTTCTGAAATTCATCGGCGATGCTGTGCTGGCTGTATTCCCGGCAGGGGACAACGCCGCGCAGGCCCGTTCGAACGCCCAAAGCTCGGCCGTCAAAATCGTCGAAAAACTGGCCGAGTTGCGCAGCTCGGACGCTGATCATCACTGCGACTGTTCCATCGGCGTCGCCTATGGGCAGGTGACATATGGCAATGTCGGTTCACAAGAACGGCTGGATTTCACTGTGATCGGCCAAGCTGCCAATGTAGCGGCACGATTGGGTGAATATGGAAAGTCTATAGGTCACAGAGTCGTTGTCTCGCAGGATATCGAGCCCGCATGCGAACATGCGATTTCGCTAGGACCAATTCAATTGCACAACGTGTCTAAACCTGTGTCTTCTTACGCGTTACGCGGCCCAGCAGATGAGGTTCTGGATGCCTGATCGACAAGATTCAGGAAATCGCTCCCAACAGGATCAGCGCGGTTTGGCCCGGCGAGGCTACAGACTGCAAACTGGCAATCTGCTCGCGAGCCAGATAAGTATCTGTAAGCTTCTGCAGGGCTTGCGGGTCGGTAAACTGTGAAAGGTCGGGGGATCCTGTTTGACGGGACAGTCTGTCGCGAAAGATCGTGGTTTGTTTGTCGAGATCCAGTTGCGCAAATGAAGAAGGCAGTCCCAGTGCGGTTTCCATCATCTTTCGAAGCGGCGGCAGCCCCATCAGATCCAGCCATTTTCGCGTTTCGCTACCGCCTTGTCCGGCTAATTCCGACAATGCGTGCTGAGCAAAAAGCGCAACGCGCATCGAGTCATTCGTTTCGCCAACCAACACTTCGAACCGGGCGACCAGATTGTCCTGTGCAATCTTTTCCATATTGGTGATCAGCCCGGTTTTGGGCGTGTCACCTGGCCCCAGGCCAAAGGCATCGGAGAAATCACGGTATCGGCTGTCGGCCAATCTGTTGGCCAAAGCATCCTCGGCCCGGGTGCCATCCGATAAAATCTTCTGGATGAAGAACCGGTTGTTCAGATCATCCTGCAGACCAAAGGCTCCCAATGCGACCTGCAGCAAACGCCTGTCCGACACCAGGTCTTCTGCTTTGCGTACCTTTCCGATGTTTTCCAGAAAATACTCTGTATCGCGCCGATTAACGTTCGACTCGGAATAGCTTTGGAATTGGGTGTCATACGTGCGCTGCAGAAATCGCCAACCAACCAGTCCTCCGCTGGGTAAGACCGGCTGAAAGGTCATTGCTGATAGGCCATCAGGCGTTCTTCGCGCGGCAGCAAGGATCGCAGCGACTTCAGACATTTATAGTATTGCCCGGCGACCAGAGCTTCGGTCGTTTCGGCCAGAACCCGTCGGCTGTCGGCGTCAGTGAAAACCTGGCTCAATTCCTCGACCCGGCGCAGCAATTGCTGACGGGACTGCTCAGGCTCTGCATCGCCTGACAATACCAGCTGGGCGGCGTAACAAACACGGCGCACGGGTGTGTTGACCTCTTCCGGGTGGATGGCATCACGCAGGCGCAGCACATTCGCCTGAGGCGTCATAATAGAGAACCGACTACGGCGATCACCGTTTTCAATTACCACGCCGTTGATCAAAACCCGTTCCTTGGGGGCCAGTTTCAGAACCAAACCGCTCATCCATTACCTCGCATCTGACGCAGCCCGCGCAAGACAGACATATTGATCTCAAGCAGCGGCTCAATCGGGGCTTTGTTTCCCAAAACCTGACTACTGTGATGTTCCGTGAATTCGGCAAGGTAGAAGATTCGGGCCCGCAATTCGTTGGGCAGACCGTTATCCGAATCCGACACTCCCGTTGCCAGCACACTCCACAACCGGCGATTTTCGTGCAGCGCCTGCACAAAGCCCGCGAAATCTGTTGCCTTTCGAGCTGCCGCCGCTTTCAACCGATGCGTTATTTTTGAGATCGCTTCATATTCCGTATCCCGGGGCGTTCGCGTCGGAGGAGCCGATTGCGCGTATCCGCGCTGGGCGAAGGTTTGCGGTGTCACTTGAAATCCTTCCAATTGTTCTTCTAAGGACGATCAATTCCGGCGCGCGCGAAACGCGCGCCGGGTTGGTGCCTGTAATTAGCGGAACAACGACAGGATGGACTGCGGTGCCTGGTTCGCAATCGACAGCGACTGTGTCGCCAATTGCTGTTGTACCTGTAGCGCCTGCAGACGGGCCGAGGTTTCTTCCATATCCGCATCCACCAGCGATCCGATCCCCGATTTGAAGGAATCCGACAGGTTCGAAATGAACTCTTTCTGAGTTTCAATCCGACCCTGCGCCGAGCCAAACGCAGCCGAGGCGTCAATCGATGTGTCGATCAATGTTTCGATCGTCCCCAAAGCCGCTGATGCACCCGCGCTCGTGGTCACGTCAATCGATGCCAATGCCCCAAGGCCGCCCGAATTTGCGTTGGTAAACTGAGCCGACACGGTCACATCCCGATCTGCGTCAGCGCCAGCTGTGGCTGTGCCGGTCACGAAGGACAGCGTACCCGGAGAACCGGAATCATAATCGATGGCAACGCCGGTGATCCCCAATGCATCGATCTGGTTTTTCAAACCTACGGCAACGATCGCGTCTGTATAGGCCGAATCATACGTCCCCGATGGGTCCAGATCCCCGGCCTGAACGGTGTACGACGCAACCTTGTCGCCGATGGTGATGGAAACCTTGTCGCCAGCGGCAAAGTTATCGGTCGAACTGTCGATGACGATGTCGCCCGATCCGCCTGCTTTGTCCATGGTGAAACCAGCCGCGTCATTGTCGGTGGTCACGTTGTCCGAACCCGCCAGAACGCCCTTGCTCACATACCCGCCGGTCGACAGGTTTTGTGCCGCGACCGAAATCGACGAGGCTGATACGTTGCCGCCGGAATCGCGATCAAGCGAAGCCAGAACCGAGGCCGAGCTGGCAGACCCGTCAACAAGGTTCAGCCCGTTGAACTGTGCCGCACCAACAACCGAGGCAATCTGATCACGCAATGCGGCCACATCGGTATTGATCTTTGCCCTGTCAACGTTGTCTTCCTGCGCCGCGACAATCTTGCTTTTCATCTGAGTCAGCAGGTCTGTCACGGTCTCCGAGGCGTTGCGGGCAACAGCGACCGTCGATTCGCCAAGCGCCAGGCTGTCCTTGATCGCGTTGAACCCTTTGACGTCCGACTCCATCACTTTCGAAATCGCCCAGACAGCCGAGTTGTCCTTGGCCGTTGCCACGTCCTTGCCGGTGGAAATGGCGTTCTGGGTCATTGCAAGGTTTTTGTTGACCGACTTGAGCGTTTGCAGCGCAACCATTGCGCCGTTATTCGTCAGAATGCTGGACATATTTGTCATCCTTCATGCGTTCGGGCGCGTTTGACGCCCCTGTTGAACCCACCAAAGCGGCAGGTGGTCTGTCGTTCTGACGTTTGCGTGGTGCCGCCCGGCCCACGCGCCACTTGGTCTTTCAAGTGCCCGCTCACTCTGGACGACGATCCCCTAACGGAGTGCTAAAACGCACAACCGAAAACCGTCGGATTTTAGTCAAACCGCTCTTACGCCCGCTTTTCCAACTTAGCTTGGCCACGAATGGTATACCCGCTGCGCTGCCCGGCGGCGTCATATGTACTGAACTCCTGTCGGACCTGCCGCAACTCCGACATTCGGGTTGCAACCGCGCGAATCCCATCAGCAGCCGCATTCAACAGCGCCTGATTTCGCGCAACTTTTTTTTGCAGACGAATCAGATCCTCGCGGGCCAGAACCTGCAGATCATTGATCTTGTTGATCAGTCTTTCTTTTTCGGGCAGCACGTGATCCAGATGATCAAGTTGCCCGTCCACGAGGGCCGTCCGCTCGTGATCCAGCAGGTCTTCGAGGGTTTGGATCAGGTCAGTCGACATTGGTTTTCTCCGTCATTGCCGTGAACAGAACTTCCGACAGGCCAATTCCCCCGGACTGCGCGATGTGCCGGGCCTGATGTTGCACGAGAATCGAGGCGAACTGATCCTCGCCCGAACCGCCGCCAAAGGACGATCTGGCCTGACCCAGCCCGGCGGATTTCAACATCTCGGCCAGAAAGGTGGCTTCCAATTCCACGACCGCGGCCTGCAATTTCTGTGTCGGCGGGGTAATTTGCTCAGTGACACTAGTAATCGGTAGTTTCATCGGATTCTCCGAATTTTCATTGGAATTTCCCCGATCAAAGAGCAAAGCGGTTAAAATAAACGTAACCTCCTGCGGGCACTATCCGGGCAGTCCTTAGGAGCCGGAAGAAAATGCCCAATCCCCTGACATCTCTCCTGCCCGCGCCCGCCGAGGGCGCGAAATCAAGCGTTCTCAAGACCGGGCAGAAGGAATCGGATACTGCGTTTTCTTTTGAAGACATTTTTAGTGAAGAGACGACAGAAGAGGGTGCAACTGTTGAAGTGGACGTTGATCTGGTGGCAGAATCTGAACAGGATCTAGATAAGGAGGATGCCGAGCCAGAGGTATCGTCCGCCGACGATACGCCGCTGGATCCTGAGATGGCGGTGACGTTCGGGCCGCACGCCCAAGGCGATCAGTCGGATAAAGGGTCCAATAACCCAACTGAGACTGCCCATCTGGTGGTGATGTCGCAGCCCGCGATGCATCCGCATCATTTACCCCTAAAAGCGCAACCCGATCCGCTGCGTGTTGAAAATGCCGATATGGTCACGTCACAGGTTCGAAACGGCAACAAAGCGCAGCTCGGGGTATTTCTGCCGACAACGCGGCAGGAGCCGTCGATAGAGGCGCAGCCGCAGAACCCCGGACCGGGTATTGTGTCGCCGGACCGGTTTTCGAAATCTCGGGCCGAAGGCTCCTTGAACGCGCAAGGGACTCAGGGTTTTACCGCCAAAACAAAGACCCCAGCGCCGGCGGTTGCCGCAAAAGCGGAACCGTCGCAACCACACCCCATCGCTATCAAAGAAGACATAGCCGTCGAGATAAGTGACTTGGATCCGCCGCCCCCGACACGCGAAACCACAGCAACGCAAAGCACACGGGACAAAGTCGAGGTGCCCGCCACTGCGTCGGGCCGCGCCGAAACGGCCCGGGCCATTGCCGGACAATTGGCAGCTGCGGTGTCGCCACGCCCCGGATCGGGCGGGGTCGAGATCGCGCTGAATCCCGAAGAACTGGGCCGCGTCTCCATAACTTTGAATGGCCGCGAAGACGGTCTGATGGTTTCAATAGCAGTCGAGCGGCCCGAGACGCTGGACCTGATGCGCCGCCATATCTCGGTCCTTTCGGCCGAGTTTCAAAGAATGGGCTACGGTGCAATGTCTTTCGACCTAGGGTCATCCGACAAAGACTGGCAGGACACCGACGCGTCAGATACCCGCGTTTCGAGCGAGATCGAGACACCTGACGATGTTCCAGACCGTGACGAGCATCCCCAACCAATGGCCTCGGTCCGCGGCCTTGATATGAGGCTTTGACCCATGATCCCAACTGTTCAATCCACCAGCCCAACGCCATCGGTACAAAAATCGGACCCAGGGACATCTTCCGGCCTTACATCGGACTTCGAAACCTTCCTGCGCATGTTGACCGCTCAGGCGAGGAATCAGGACCCGTTGGAGCCTCTGGATTCATCAGAGTATGCGTCGCAGCTGGCCCAGTTTTCGATGGTCGAGCAGCAAGTCAAAACCAACGATATGCTCACCGATCTGGCGCAATCGTTCGCGAGCGCCAATCTGGGGCAATTGACGCAATGGGTTGGCATGGATGTACAGTCCGCCGCCGCATTCCATTTCGGCAATACACCTGTGACCTTGTACGCAAAAGCGGACGCCAGCGCGGACAAGGCGGATCTGGTGGTCAAGAACGCGCAAGGTGCTGTTGTCAGTCGCGTTTCGGTTCCGGTAGATCAGTCAAGCTTTCAATGGGCGGGCGTCGATCAAAACGGAACACCACTGCCCGCAGGGGCGTATTCAGCACAAATCGAGAGTTTCAGAGGTCGCGATCTGGTGTCGAGCCAACCCGTCTCGGCATTCAGTCGCGTCGTTCAGGCCCAAGGTGGTGCAGACGGCATTATCTTGACCTTGAACAGCGGCGCCCGGATTGCCAGCGATCAGGTCTCGCAAATCCGAACAGGTTCTTGATCTGAGACCATCGGCAGGTCAAAGGTAAGCGATAGCGACTCATCCCAATTTTTGGTGTCCGCCCTGACTGATCTGCCGCCCCCCTCTTCTCTGATCAAACATCTATGCACCCGGCATCTGGTCGAACCCGATGCCCGGTTCGAAACCCTGTATGGCGGGCGCACGAACCAGGTGTGGAAGGTGCTGGGCGGTGCCGGTGATACGGTGTTGAAGCTGTATCGCGCAGGGTTCCAAAATCCACTGTTCCGCAACGACGCCAATCTGGAGGCATCCTGCCTCAACGCCTTGAAAGACACCGGGTTCGTTCCAAACCTGCGGGCCAGTGGACGGTTTGAGGCGGTCAACTGGGTCATCTACGATCACGCCCCGGGAACCCCCTGGCGCTCCGGTGTCGCAGATGTTGCGCACCTGCTGAGGCGTGTGCATCAGAGCCAAGCTGCTCTGAATGCCCCGAAAGGGGTCAATGGCAGCAGAGAATTGCACCGACATACGCTCGAGATTCTCTCTCACTGCAGCGCCTCACGCCGAAACGAGCTTATGCGGTGGCAGCCTGAAAACTCGGTCGAGCCATTGGCGCTAACCCATTTGATCCATGGGGACCCCGTTGCAGGCAATATTCTGCGTTCGGCGCAGGGGCTTACCCTGATTGACTGGCAATGCCCAGCCATGGGTGATCCATGCGAAGACCTGGGAATGTTCCTGTCGCCTGCGATGCAGGCGATTTATCGCGGCACAGCCTTGTCGGCTGAGGAACAGTCCGAATTTCTCAATGCGTACGGGCTGGCTGACAGAGTTGACCGTTATCGAAGGTTGCGCCCCTGGTTTGCGTGGCGGATGGCTTCGTATTGCCTATGGCGGCTCGAAAACGGTGCGCCGGACTATGCGGTGGGACTGGATTTGGAACTGACGACTTTACAAACCTGATCCCACTACAAGTCTGCAAGACCCATCACGGCATATGCCGGCGGCATCACCACCCGTCGCCAGCGACCAAGCGGAAACCGGCGCGGCGGCGCCGCTATTGGTTCAGGCAGGTTTGCCGGTTTACCCAACGCAAGCTGCGCCAACGCCCGCCCGCAATAGGTTCCCATCGCCACGCCATTGCCGTGATAGGCAAATCCGACAAACAGTCCGGCATGGCCGGGAACAGGTCCGGCAAAAGGCACAAGATTGCGCGACATGCACACCATGCCCGACCAGATATGCGTGACCTCGATCCCGACCCAATCCGGGAACATTCGGTGAAAGTCCCGCAACACTTTTCGACGAATACCCGCTTCGGCGCGGGGTGACGAGATCAGCCCGCCGCGCATCCCGAACAAGAATCGCCCGTCCGGCATCAGCCGAAAGTAATGCAACAGGTTGCGCGTATCATAGGCCATTTGATCCGAGGTCCATCCCTGCGCCTGCTGTTCCGCATCCGAGATCGGGCGTGTCACCAAAACCGTGGATTGTGCAGGCATATAACGACCCGCGATCCATGACGGGATATCCTCGCTGGAATATCCGTTTGTGCAGACCAGAACCTGATCGGCCCGGATCTGCCCTTTTGGGGTGGACAGACAGAACCCGGCTGCGGTTTCGCTCAGCGACAAGACCGGGCTGTGCTGATAGAGCTCGACCCCCTTCTCAAAGGCAGTCGCCGCCAACCCGAACAGGTATTTGCGCGGGTTGAGCCCAAACCCGACGGGGTTGGTATAGCCGCCATGAAACCCTCGACCCAGACCAAGACCCGCCAGTTGCTCTTTTTCATGCAGCGTGCCGGACACGGCTGCGGTGCGCCGCAATTTTTCCATCGCCCGTGGTGAATGCGCAAGTTGCGTCTCGCCTGCCGAATGTGTGTCCGCCTCGATGCCATGGCGTTCCAGAACATCGGCAACCAAAGAAACCGCGTCGCTCTCGGCGCGCGCATAGTCTTTTGCGACAGCCTCGCCGTAGCTGCGCGCCAAAGACGTTTCGCTTCGTTTTGCACCGCCAAGGCAACAAAACCCGCCGTTGCGGCCAGACGCCCCCCAACCGGGGCTTTCCGCCTCAAGTACCGCAACCGAAGCGCCATTTTCCGCCAGCGTCAGCGCCGCGGACAGCCCGGTAAACCCACCGCCGATGACGGCCACATCCACAGTGCGGTCTTGGTCCAGCGCGGGCCAGTCCGGGGCCGCGACAGTTTCATCCCACCAACAATTGAAACGTGGTGCCGGGCCATAAGTATAGTCTGGAAAAATCCGCCTCATTCGGTGCGGGCCGCAGCCAACTCATCCTGTTTTTGTTTGACCATAGCGCGTTTGGTCACAAGCGATGCGGTGATCACCCCAATAGTCACAACAGCGATCATGAGCGTCGACAGCGCGTTGATCTCGGGGCTGACACCAAGACGCACGGCCGAGAAAATCTTGATCGGCAAGGTTGTAGCCGAAGGGCCCGAGGTAAAGGAAGCGATCACCAGATCGTCCAGCGACAGAGTGAACGCCAGCAACCAGCCCGAGATCACCGCCGGCGCGATGATCGGCAGGGTCACCAGGCGGAAGGCCTGCGCGGGTGAGCATCCAAGGTCCAGCGCTGCCTCTTCCAGGGATTGGTCGAACGTGACCAGACGCGAGGAAACAACGACCGAGACGAAACACATCGAAAATGTAGTATGGGCCAGCACGATTGTCAGGATACCCCGATCCAGCCCGATGCCGATAAAGAGCAGCAACAGGGACAAGCCGGTAATCACTTCGGGCATGACCAAGGGCGCATAGATCATGCCGGAAAACAGCGTGCGGCCAAAGAATCGCCCGCCACGCACCAGCACATAAGCGGCGGCGGTGCCCAGAATGGTGGCCAATGTCGATGAAAATACAGCCACCCGGATCGTGACCCATGCGGCGTCCAGAAACGCCTCGTTCTGCAGCAACTCGCCGTACCATTTGGTCGAGAACCCCGCCCAGACCGTCACCAGCTTGCTTTCGTTGAAGCTGAAGATGATCAGGATGATCATAGGTATATAGAGGAACGCAAAACCCAGCGTCAGTGAAACAGCGTTGAACCAGCTGAGCCTGTTCATTGTCCCGCCTCCGTCTGCTTTTGCTGGTTACGCTGGAACAGCACGATCGGAACCACCAGGATCAGCAGAAGAACCACAGCCACGGCACTGGCCACCGGCCAGTCACGGTTCGAGAAGAACTCCTCCCACAGAACCTTGCCGATCATCAGCGTGCCCGATCCACCCAAGAGCGAAGGGATCACGAACTCGCCAATCACGGGGATCATTACCAGAAAGCAACCCGCTATGATGCCCGGACGGGACAGAGGGATCGTGACCAGCCAGAACGCCTGACTGCGGGAACAGCCCAGATCTTCGGCAGCTTCGATCAGGGATTCGTCCATTCGTTCCAGCGCCGAATAGATCGGCAGGACCATGAAGGGCAAATAGGTGTAAACGATGCCGATATAGACCGCCGTCTGTGTGTTCAGAATAGTCAGCGGGGATGAAATAATGCCGGTCCACAGCAGAATCTGGTTCAGGTAACCTTCGTTCGAAAGGATGCCCATCCATGCGTAAACGCGGATCAGGAACGAAGTCCAGAAGGGCAGGATCACCAGCATCATCAGCGTGGGCCGCCACTCGGTCGGCGCGCGGGCCATGCCATAGGCCATGGGATAGCCAACAAGCAATGTCAGAAAGGTGGAAATCACTGCGATTTTGACGCTGGACAGGTAAGCTTTCCAATACAGGTCATCTTCGGTCAGCCAGATGAAGTTCTCCAGGTCCAGCTGGCTGAAGAACTCTTTGATCCCGGACCAACCCTGCGAGAGATCCAGTGTCGGCGTATAGGGCGGAATCGCCAATTCTATATCCGAGAGCGAAATCTTCAGGACAATGAAGAACGGCACCAGAAACAGCGCCAGCAGCCAGACATAGGGAATGGCGATCAGGAGCGCGCGACGCATCAGTTTGCCAGCAAGACCGCAGCGGTCGCTGTCCAGGACAGCCAGACCGGGTCTTCCCAGGTGAAGGATCGGCGCGAGATGCGGCGGGTGTTGGCTGTCTGCGCCTTTATGATCGTGCCGTTGGGCAATTCGACGTGATAGGTCGACAGATTACCCAGATAGGCGATGTCATGCACCTTGCCCTGCACCGCGTTGATGGCATCCGACGGACGGTCCGCCGAGATGGTCACCTTTTCGGGCCGGATGGCAAGATGGCACGCCTGACCTTGCGAGAACCCATTGCTCGAGGTTGCCGTCAGCGGAGCCTGACCTTCCGCCCACTCGATTTGATAGGCGTCTTCGCCATTCGGCGTCGCCCGGCCTTCGATGATATTCACATCTCCGATGAAATCGGCCACGTAGACGGAACTTGGGTTTTCATAAATCCGGTCCGGTGTCGCCACCTGCATCAATTTACCCTGATCCATAACGGCCACGCGGCTGGCAACGGTCATCGCCTCTTCCTGATCATGAGTAACGATGACAAAGGTCGTGCCGGTTTTTTCCTGAATATCCATCAGTTCAAACTGCGTGTCCTGCCGCAGCTTCTTGTCCAGCGCGCCCAGCGGCTCATCCAGCAGCAACAGCTTCGGCGCCTTTGCCAATGATCGGGCCAGCGCCACCCGCTGACGCTGACCGCCCGAAATCTGGTGCGGTTTGCGGCGGGCGAATTGCTCGAGCCGGGTCAGGCGCAGCATCTCTTCAACCCGGTTCTCAAGGTCTTGCTTGGGCATATTATCGCGCCGCAGACCAAAGGCGATATTGTCCCAGATGCTGAGATGAGGGAACAGAGCGTAGGACTGGAACATCATGTTGACCGCCCGCTTGTTCGGCGGGATCGGGTCAATATCCTGCCCACCCAGAAGGATGTGGCCATCGGTCGGTGTTTCAAACCCGGCCAGCATCCGCATCATGGTGGTCTTGCCGCAGCCTGACGGCCCGAGCAGCGCAAAGAATTCTTTTTCAAAGATGTCCAGAGACAGATTGTCGATCGCCGTGAACCCACCAAATCGCTTGGTGACGTTCTGAAACTGGATCAAGGGTTTCGCCTGTGGGTCATCCCACGGCGCAAAGACGTCTGAGTTCACAACGGCCCCCGTTTGGCGATCTGAGAAATGGGGCAAGGCGGTCGCACCGCCTTGCCGGAAGAAACCGGGTCAGGTGCCCGATTTGATCTTGGTCCACAGACGGGTCACGACCCGCTGCGTCTTCGCCGGGTAGGGCGTGGTGATATAGAGATTCTGCATCGTGGCATCATCCGGGTAGATCGCCGGATCACCGATCACGTCTTCTTCCAGGAACTCTTGCGAGGCCGCGTTGCCATTGGCGTAATAGACATAGTTCGATGCGGCGGCCATGTTGTTGGCGTCCAGAATGAAGTTCAGGAACTTATGCGCCCCTTCCGGGTTCGGTGCATCCGCCGGAATTGCCATCTGGTCAAACCACATCAGCGAGCCTTCGGCAAACGGGTGGTATTCAATCTCGACCCCGTTATCTGCCTCGGCCGCACGGTCACGGGCCTGAAGAATATCACCTGACCACCCCACGGCCACGCAGATGTCTCCGTTGGCCAGCGCGTTGATATACTCCGAGCTGTGGAATTTCTGGATATAGGGGCGCACGCTGGTCAGCACCTCTTCGACCTTGCCAATCACCTTGGCATCATGGCTGTCCGGGTCTTCGCCCAAATATTGCAGCGTCATCGGAATCATTTCCGCAGGCGCATCCAGGAAATGAACGCCACAACCGGCCAGCTTTTCCATGTTCTCCGGCTTCAGCACCAGGTCCATACTGTTGAGCGCAACATCATCGCCCAGCGCTTCGCGCACCTTACCGACATTCACGCCGATCCCGGTGGTGCCCCACATGTAGTTGATCGAATAAGCGTTGTTTGGATCATACCCGGCGGTGCGTTCCTGAATGACATCCCACAGATTACCCGAATTCGGCAGCTTGGCTGCGTCAAGCTGCTGAAACGCGCCCGCCTGAATCTGACGTTGCAGGAACGTGCCGGTTGGCACGACCACGTCATACCCCGATCCACCGGCCAGCATCTTGGTCTCCAGAACCTCGTTGCTGTCGAACACGTCATAGATCAGCGTCAGGCCCGTCTCTTCCTCGAATTTCTCCAACAGTCCTTCGTCAATATAGTCGGACCAGTTATAGACGCGCACTTCTTCGGCAAAAGCTGCCGAAGTCCCCAATGCGACGACCGCTGTCAGTGTCAGCGTTTTGAGTTTCATTTTAGACTCCCTGCAAGTGTGCGGGTATTTTCCCGTTTTTTTTGATTTGATCAAGTTTTGCGTTTTCCCCCGAACGCGGATATGGTTTCACGAGGTCAGGCACCTGACAAGTAAACATCACCGGAAACGGGAAAAACCAATTGGATTTGATCAAAAATAAGGCGCTCGGGACCCCAACGGATGCACAAAAGCAGCCTGCGCATGAACAGGTCTACCAAACTCTCAGATCTCAGATCATGTACGGGGATCTGGTGCCCGGACAGCCCGTCACGATCCAGGGGCTGACCGATTCGCTTGGCGTTGGAATGACCCCCGTCCGCGAAGCGATTCGCCGACTAATTTCAGACGGAGCGTTGGTGTTTCAGGGCAATCGTCGCGTCAGCGTTCCCCTATTGTCCAGCAGCGATGTCGAGCAGATGATCTTCGCAAGAGTTGCAATAGAATCAGAGCTTTCCAGCCGTTCGACCGCCAATGTGACCGCATCGGACATAGATCATCTGGAACAGATCGACCAGCGGCTGGACCGCACGATCACAGATGGCGATGTCAGCGGATATCTGCACATGAACCACAGGTTTCACCAAACACTGTATGCCCATGCAAACGCCCCGATCCTCAGCGATCTGACAGCGCGCCTGTGGCTCAGATTCGGACCATCGCTGCGAGTAGTCTGCGGCCGGTTCGGCACCCGGAATCTGCCGGATCGACACAAAGACATCATCGAGGCTCTGCGCGCAGGGGATGCCGGGAAGGTTGCCAAGGCGACTGCGCAGGACATCCAGCAAGGTATGGATTTGATGGCCGACGGTTTGAAGACAGGCTAGGCGGTGTCGATTCGATTGACAGCAAATAATTTGATCATATTGTGACCTCCAACCGCTTTCGCAGGAGAAGTGCCGATGTCGACCATCACCAACCATATGCCCACGGCCGAGCTGCAGGCCCTGGATGCCGCCCACCACATGCACCCTTTCTCTGCCAACGGATCGCTCGGCAAAGAGGGCGTGCGGGTCATCACCCGGGCCAAAGGGGTGTATCTGACCGATAGCGAAGGCGAGGAAATTCTGGATGCCATGGCGGGCCTGTGGTGTGTCAACATCGGTTATGGCCGCGAAGAACTGGCCGAGGCCGCATCCCGCCAGATGCGTGAACTGCCCTATTACAACACGTTCTTCAAAACCACACACGTGCCGGCGATCGCCCTGTCCAGGAAGCTTGCCCAATTGGCCCCGGGCGATCTGAATCATGTCTTCTTCGCCGGTGGCGGGTCAGAGGCAAATGACACCAACATTCGTTTGGTACGCACGTATTGGGCCGAAAAAGGCAAACCCGACAAGAACATCATTATCAGCCGCCGCAACGCGTATCATGGCTCCTCCGTGGGCTCGGCATCTCTGGGTGGCATGGCCGGAATGCATGCCCAGGGCGGCATTCCCATCCCCAACATTCACCATATCAACCAGCCGAACTGGTGGGCTGAAGGTGGGGATATGTCGCCCGAGGAATTCGGCCTGGCGCGCGCGCGCGAACTGGAGGAAGCCATACTAAAGCTGGGCGAGGACCGCGTCGCGGCCTTCATTGCCGAACCGGTGCAGGGCGCAGGCGGTGTAATCGTAGCCTCTGATACTTACTGGCCGGAAATCCAGCGCATCTGCGACACCTACGAAATCCTGCTGATCGCGGATGAGGTGATCTGCGGCTTCGGCCGCACAGGCAACTGGTTCGGCTCCGAAACACTCGGTATTCGTCCTCAGATCATGACCATCGCCAAGGGCCTCAGTTCGGGCTATGCCCCAATTGGCGGATCCATCGTCAATGACGAGATCGCCGGGGTGATTGGTGAAACCGAGTTCAACCACGGCTACACCTATTCCGGCCACCCGGTCGCAGCGGCTGTCGCATTGGAAAACCTGCGCATTCTGGAAGAAGAAAAGATCGTTGATCACGTTCGCGACACCGCCGCACCCTATCTGAAAGAAAAATGGGAAGCCCTGACCGATCATCCGCTGGTGGGCGAGGCCAGTATCGTGGGTATGATGGCATCCATTGCCCTCACACCGGACAAGGCCAACCGGGCCAAATTTGCCTCCGAACCCGGCACAATCGGTTACATCTGCCGCGACCACTGCTTTACCAATAACCTGATCATGCGCCATGTGGACGACCGGATGATCATCGCGCCGCCACTCATCATGAGCCCGTCAGAGATCGACGAAATGTTTATCCGCATCCATAAATCACTGGACGAAGCACATGCGGACATTATCCAAAAGGGGCTGATGAAAGCAGCAAATTGAACCGCCCCGACTTCATCTGGCCAAAAATATCCCGGGGGAGTCGCGGCTTGCCGCGGCGGGGGCAGAGCCCCCCCGCTCTACCTTAGCCGCTCAAGCAGCCGCAGGGACGGATATCCATCCGGCAACAATCCTTGCGCCAGTTGATAAGCCCGCACCGCATCTGTCGTATTGGGCCCCGTGCGTCCATCGATACCCTGGGTGTCAAACCCGGCTTGAGTCAGTAAGGTTTGCAGTTCCTTCTTCTCGGTAAAGCTCAACACCCGGTCGCCACGAGGCCAACTGGCCTGAAAACGGTCACCGCCTGCAAGACGATCAGAAAGATGACCGATCCCGATGACATAGGCATCAGCCCCGTTATATGCCTCGATCACCCGGAAATTCTCAAAGATCATCAGCGCCACGCCCTGCCCGCCCGCAGGCAACAGAATGGCTGCCTGACCGTGATCCGGAACCGGCTGGCCACCGCGCGAAACAACCCCGAGGGCGGCCCAGTCTGACGGCATCCGGGTTTGATCCCGTCTGGCCATGGCGTAATCAAACCCATCTGGCAACCGCACTTCGACACCCCAGGGTTGACCTTTGACCCACCCATGCCGCGCTAGGTAAGACGCGGCCGAGGCCAGCGCGTCTGTCGGATCTTCCGACCAGATATCGCGACGCCCGTCGCGGTCGAAATCCACCGCATGTTCGAGATACGAGGTCGGCATGAACTGGGTATGCCCCATGGCTCCGGCCCAACTGCCCACCATCTGCGCAGATGTAACATCTCCAGCCTGAATGATCTCCAACGCCGCGATCAGCTGACGTTCAAAGAACTGCGCGCGCCGTGCGTCGAAAGCCAGCGTCGCCAGCGAGCGAATTGTCTGATCCCCTCCACGGAAAGACCCATAAGAAGTTTCAAGGCCCCAGATCGCCGTCACCACCTCTTTTTCAACGCCATAATGCGCCTCGATCCGGTTGAGCGTGGCCTGATACCGCTCCAGCCCCGCGCGCCCGTTGGCAATGCGCCGGTCAGAAACGGCGGCGTCCAGATATTCCCAGATCGGCTTGGAGAATTCCGCCTGATTGCGGTCGCGCTTGATGACATCTGAATCATAACGCAGCCCGGCCAGCGCCTGGTCCAGCGTCTCCGCATCAATGCCCTGCTGCGCGGCGCGGTCCCGGAACGCTCCAAGCCACGCCTGAAACCGTGCGTTTCCTTCTGTAGACACCCGGACCTCCCTAGATGCGGGCCGCAGGACCGGTCGGATTGAAACCGTCACATCTGCCGAGGCCATCTGATATTGGCCGCCCTGCGCAAAGGTTCCGTCTTTCGATTGAATTGGGCCCGCCTGCACTATGGATGCCCATAATGCAGCGGTCATGACGCCGCTTATGCATTTATGCATTCCGTTTTTTCCTGATTACTGCTCAGGCAGGATGATAGCGCAAAAGCGGAAATTCTCAAAACGCTCAGGTTGGCTTTGGGCGCGCTTCCGCTTCCCGTTCGGCCCGGATTTGCGCCAGCGCGTCGCGCAGCATCGCAACGCGGTTGGGCCGAAAGCTGTCTTCGGTCATGTTCATATCCTGCATGCGGTCCAGCCGGAACACCCGAAAATCCTGCCGCAGATGGCACCAGCTGATCAGAACGCTGGCACGATCCATGTAAACGATGCTCAGCGGATTGACCTTTCTGCGGGTGGCCGCGCCTTTGGCATCGGTATAGGCAAACTCGACCGCACGCTCATCCCACGCCGCCTGCCGCAGGTCGGCGACCTTGATTGTGGGCATTGCGGGCCGGTCGAACCGAGTCGCGGTCAGCACCGCATGGCTCAGCCGGTGCGACTGGCGCGGCGGCAACCGTCCCTGCAGCTTGCGCAGGGCCGCGCTGGCCGCGTCCGACAGCGCTGGATCGCCGATCAGCTGCACTTCACGCAGGCCCAGAACCAACGCTTCCAGTTCATCATTGGTGAAGCCAAGCGGCGGCAGTGTGGCGTCTTCGATCAGGGTAAAGCCAAACCCCGCCTCGCCGTCGATCACGGCACCGAGGCCGCGCAGCGCGTCGATATCCCGATGGATCGTGCGCGGCGATACACCCAGATCCTGCGCCAGTTGAACCGACGTTCGGGGCGACGGTCCAGAGCGCAGCGATTGCATCAGTTGGAACAGGCGGGCGGTGCGGGACATGATGGAAGCTACCCTAAACCTGATGACGGTTTCTGTCATCAGGCCACCCTATCCTCATGTCATCTCAACGACGGAGCCCCCAATGCTGACCCTACTCACCTTCCCCTCAGCCTTTGGCCAGTTCAGTGCCAGCCCCTTCTGCGTAAAGACCGCACTGATGCTGCAAAGCGCAGGGCAGCGCTGGCAGCGGTCAGACATGCTGGACCCCCGAAAAATGCCGCATCAGAAGCTGCCGGTCCTGCGCACGCCCGAACGTCTGGTCCCCGACAGCGACCTGATCCGCGAGTGGCTGGAGGCGCAGGGGGCCGATTTCGATACCGGTTTGAACGACGTACAGAAGGCCCATTCCCGCGCGCTGATCCGTCTGGCCGAGGAACATCTGTATTTTCACATCGTGCAGGACCGTTGGGCCAATGATGAGATCTGGCCGATCCTGCAGGATACGTTCTTCACCACGATCCCGGCACTGATCCGCAAACCTGTGGCCAATTCGATCCGCAAATCGGTGCTCAAAGGGCTGTCATTTCAGGGCGTGTCGCGGTTTTCGCCGGCCGAACGGCAGGACAGGCTGGAACGCGATCTCGAAGCGATTTCAGCCTATCTGTGGCAATCCCCCTATCTGATGGGCGACGCCCCGACCTCAGCGGATATGAGCGTTGGGCCCATGCTGGCGGCGATGCGCGCGACGCCTGCGGATACCGCGCTGACCCGCCGGATCAAACAGGATAAGCTGCTGGACAGTTACGTGACCCGGATGGAGCAGGCGATCCCCCTATGACGCCCTTTGACGACCCCAATGTGGCCGCCGCTTATGATGCGCTGCCGGAGAACACGCGTGCGGGGGCTTTGGTCCTGCGCGCGCTGATCTTCGAGACTGCGGTGGCCCTTCCCCAAGCTCAGCCGCTGCAAGAAACGTTGCGCTGGGGCCAGCCCGCTTATCTTGCACCCAAAGGGTCTACGATCCGATTGGGCGGGCATAAGGCGGCACTCTTTGCGCTGTTTGTGCATTGCCAGAGCCGGTTAATGGGCGAGTTCACCTCGGCCTTTCCCGGCGAGGATCGGATCGACGGCAACCGGGCGGTGTTGTTTGACGACCCCACGCAAATCGACGCCACTCGGCATGGCTGGCTGATCGCGCGGGCGCTGACCTATCACCTCTGACGGCGTTTGCGTTCGACCTTACGCTTGATCTTGTCCTTCTTGCGCTTGGTGCTGACCGCCTTGCGCCGCGTCGCCCTTTTGGCTGGCCCTCGACCGCGCGGCAGAGCCTGATCGTCAATCGACAGCAGTTCCAGTTCCAATCCACCCGTCACCGGAGTCGCCGAGGTCAGCCGCACGGTGACGCGCTGGCCGATGGCGATGATGAGGCCGGTGTCAGACCCCATCAACGTCCCGGCCTCGCGGTCGAAATGAAAGAACTCGCGTCCCAGAGACCGTACCGGCACCAGCCCATCCGCGCCGGTTTCATCCATCTTCACGAAGGCCCCGAAACGCGCGATGCCGCTGATGCGGCCGGTGAACTCATTGCCCACCCGCTCGCTCAAATAAGCCGCCAGATAGCGGTCGGTGGTATCCCGTTCCGCCATCATGGATCGGCGTTCGGTGTCCGAGATATGGGTAGCGGTTTCCTCCAGCCGCCCGATTTCGTCCTCGGTCAGCCCGTCCTTGCCCCAGCCATGGGCCGAAATCAGTGCCCGATGCACGATCAGGTCGGCATAGCGGCGGATCGGCGAGGTAAAATGCGCATAGTTCCGCAGTGCCAGCCCGAAATGACCAAAATTCTCGGGGTTGTAATAGGCCTGCGCCATCGAGCGCAGCGTGGTCAGGTTGATCAGTTCCGCATCTTCCGTCCCTGCGGCAGCGTTCAGCAGCGCGTTCAGATGGCGGGTTTGCAGCACCTGCCCCTTGGCAAGGTTCAACCCGGCGGCCTGAGCGGTTTCCCGAAGGCTCTCCAACTTTTCGGGCGCGGGTTCCTCGTGGACCCGGAACAGCAGCGGGCGGCGTTTCGCGATCAGGGTCTCGGCGGCGGCAACATTGGCGAGGATCATAAATTCCTCGATCAGCTTATGTGCGTCCAGCCGGTCGCGAAACGCCACGCTGGTTACTTCACCCGTGTCGCTGAGCACGATCTGACGCTCGGGCAGGTCCAGTTCCAGCGGCTGCCGCTCGGCTCGCGCCTTTTTTAGCGCGGCATAGGCGGCATAGAGCGGCCTCAAGACCGTCTCCAACAGTGGCCCGGTGCGGTCGTTGGGGGTGCCGTCGATGGTTTCCTGCACCTCGGCATAATGCAGCGATGCGGCCGAGCGCATCAGGCCCCGCACGAACCTATGGCCGATCTTGTTACCCTCGGCATCGATCTGCATCCGAACGGCGATACAGGCGCGCGGGACACCTTCGTGCAGCGAGCACAGATCGCCCGACAGACGATCCGGCAGCATCGGCACCACCCGGTCGGGGAAATAGCTGGAATTGCCGCGCTTGCGCGCCTCGCGGTCCAGCGCCGTGCCGGGCTGCACATAGGCGGCAACATCGGCAATGGCGACCCAGATCACATGGCCGCCGGGGTTCTTGGGATCGTCATCCGCGTGCGCATAGCAGGCGTCGTCATGATCCCGCGCATCCGAGGGGTCGATGGTCAGCAGCGGCATATCCCGCAGGTCTTCCCGCCCTTTCAGGCCAACGGGTTTGGCCTTATCGGCCTCGTCGATCACCTTGTCGGGGAAGTCGTCCGGGATCCCGTGTTGGTGGATCGCGATCAGCGAGACCGCCTTGGGCGCGGTGGGGTTACCCAGCCGTTCGACAATCCGCGCGCGGGGCAGGCCCATGCGGTTCTTGGGCCCGGCCTGTTCGGCCTCGACAAGTTCGCCATCCTTTGCGCCCAGCAGGGCACCTTCGGGCACCAGCCATTCGTTTTGTCCGGCTTTGTCGATGGGCACGATCCGCCCACCCTCGGCCCCTTTGCGAAAGATGCCGACGATCTTGCGCGGGTTGGTCCCGATGCGGCGGATCAGGCGGGCTTCGTAATTGTGGTCTTCCTCATGCACCACGGTCAGGCGGGCCAGAATTCGGTCGCCCTCGCCCAGCGCCGGGTCGCTGGCGCGGGTTATCAGCAGCACGATGGGCTCGACCCCCTCGCCATGCCATTCCAGCGGGCGGGCAAACAGGTCACCATCGGCGTTCGGGGCCTTCACCTGTAACACGCTGACCGGAGGCAACCTGTCGGGGTCACCATAGCTGCGCTTGCGCTTTTCCAAGTGGCCGTCGGCCTCCAATTCACGCAGGATGCGCTTCAGGTCAATCCGCGCTGCGCCCTTGATCCCAAAGGCTTTGGCGATATCGCGTTTCGAGGTCAGGGTGGGGTTCGCCGAGATCCAGTCGAGGACCTCCTGCTTGGTGGGGATGCGAGTCATGATTTCGGCGTATCACGGGCGCGCGACGGCGTCATGACCAAAATTTCAACGCCTCAGATCGGCCACCGTATCCACATCGCGCAGATGCCCCAGCAGCGCGACGCGAAGACCCGGAACCGAGGCCAGCGTGTCCGCCAGCGCATGTTCCGTCGACCAGCGGGCATTGCGGAACAGACCGCGCGGCAGGGCCGCATAACGCTGCGCCCCGACCAGCCAATAGCCCCCATCGGGTGCGGGCCCGAATACCATCTGCGCCTGGCCCAGCGCGGCAAAGGCCTGCGCGATATGGGCGCGTGAAATCCCGGGAATATCGGCCCCGATCAAGCAAACCGGCCCTTTCGGCATGCCCCGCAACATCCGCCCCATGCGATCACCCAGATCACCCGGTCCTTGCGCCGCGCGCGGCAGGTCCGCAGGCCAGATACGGCTGCGCAACCCTTCGCGATCCGGCGACACCGCCAGCACGATCTGCCAGCGCGGATCGCGCAGCTTGCGGATCAGTGACCAGGTCTGATGCCGGAACCACCAAGCCGCCCCAACCATGCCGATATCGCGCCCCAACCGCGTCTTGACCCGGCCCGGGCGAGGCTCTTTCACCATGATCACCAGAGTGCGCTGCATCGGTCAGGCAAAATATTCCGTCAGAATACGGGAATAGATCGCCTTGAGCTGTTCAATCTGCGCAACCTCGACGCATTCATCGACCTGATGCATGGTTTTGCCCACCAGACCGAATTCAACGACCGGGCAATGCGCCTTGATGAACCGCGCGTCGGACGTGCCCCCGGTCGTGGACAGTTCGGGCTGCACGCCGGTCTCAGACTCCACCGCCCTTGCCACCAGATCAGACAGCGGTCCGGGCGGGGTCAGAAAGCTTTCGCCCGAGATCTTGATGCGGGTATCGACCGCGACACCGAACTCCTGCTCCACTTTCTCGGCCTCATCTTTCAGCCACGCGCTCAGGCTGGCCCCGGAATGCAGATCGTTGAACCGGATATTCACCGTGCCCGCACATTGCGCCGGGATCACGTTGGTGGCCGGGTTGCCGGTGTCGATGGTCACAACCGCCAAGGTTGAGGCATCAAAATGGTCCGAGCCCTGATCCAGTTCATGACTGGCCAGCCGATCCATCAGCCGCGCCATTGCGGGTAAAGGGTTCTTCGCCCGATGCGGATAAGCCGAATGCCCCTGCACACCGGTGACGGTAAACCAGGCCGACATCGACCCGCGCCGCCCGATCTTGATCATCTCACCCATGTGGTTCGGGCAGGTGGGCTCACCTACCAGACAGACCGACATACGTTCATTCGCGGCATCCATGTGATCCAGCAAGGCGGTGGTGCCGTCCAGCGCGTCGCCTTCCTCATCCCCCGTGATGGCCAGAATGATGGCCCCGTCCGGAGGTGTGTTGCTCACGAAATCGATGGCCGCAGTGGCAAAAGCAGCAACGCCCGATTTCATGTCGGTTGTCCCGCGCCCATACATCACCCCGTCGTGAGTTTCCGCGCCAAAGGGGGCCCTTGTCCACGCCGCTTCATCCCCGACCGGCACCACGTCCGTGTGGCCATTGAACCCAAAGCTGCGGGCATGACCTTTCGCACCCCATCGGGCAAAAAGGTTGCTGACACCGCCTCGATCAACCCTGGTACAGTCGAATCCGGCGTCAGACAGAATTCCCTCAAGCAGAACCAAGGCCCCGCCCTCGTCAGGTGTGACCGAAGGGCAACGGATAAGGTCCGCCGTCAACTTTACCGGGTCTGTCATATGTGGCCCTTTCCCGTATCCTACACGCAGGTTCGCGCACAGATTCAACGAATTGGCCAGTTTGCCAACCCCTGCGCGACGTTTTCTGAAAAGGATTTGGCAGATCGTATCGGATTGATACGCCAATAAAACATTTCAGATGACCCGGCGATTACCTTGTGACCCGTCTCAAAATCGCGCTACAGGGCCGCGAAACAGGTTTTAGACAATGACTCGCGCCCTTTTCACATGGATTTGCCTGACAGTCGCTGCGCTTGCTCAGCAAAGCGTGGCGCAAACACTGACGGTCACGACAGTCACCCGCCCCCCGTTTTCCTATGTCGAAGACGACGTACAAACCGGGTTTTCGATGGATTTACTGGCCGCGCTGGCCGAGTCGCTGAACTGGACATACGACACCAATCGGGTTGACGCCTTTGGCGACATGCTGCTGGCAGTTCAGGACGGGACGGCTGATCTGGCGATTGCCAACATCTCAATCACCGCAACCCGTGAAACCGTGATGGATTTCAGTCAGCCGATCTTTGAAGCAGGGCTGCAGATCATGGTTCCGTCCGACGCTGCCCGGCGCCCGTCGCTGTTACAGGCCCTTTTGTCGCGCGAGCTGTTCATCGCCATTGGTCTGGCCTTTGCCATCCTGCTTGGCGGCGGCATGCTGATGTGGAGCTTTGAGCGCCGCGCGCAGCCCTATTTTGACCGCAAGCTGAACGAAGCTTGGTTCCCCTCGTTCTGGTGGGCCCTGAATCTTGTGGTCAACGGCGGTTTTGAAGAGCGCATGCCGCGAACCCCATTCGGGCGCTTGCTGGGCGTGGTCCTCGTGGTCTCGTCCCTGTTCATCGTGTCAGTGTTTACCGCCCGCATCACCTCGGTCATGACGGTGGACGCGATCACCGGCAACGTGAATTCGGTGAACGATCTTTACGGTAAGCAGGTCGGCACCATTTCCGGGTCGACAGCGGCCAGTTTCCTAAACCGGCGGGAAATTGAGTTCCAGGGATATGGCGATCTCGACAGTATGATCGCCGCGTTTGAGGGCGACCAACTCGACGCGATCGTCTTTGACGCCCCGATCCTGTCCTATTACGCCTCGCACGAGGGACGCCGGATCGCTTCGGTAACCGGCGGAGTGTTTCTGAGAGAGAATTACGGCATCGCGTTTCCGACCGGTTCCCCGCTGGTCGAGGATGTCAATCAGGCCCTGCTGGCCTTGCGCGAAGACGGAACCTATGACGAGATTTACCGCAAGTGGTTCGGAGCGCGGAACTAAGCCTCGGCTTCGTCGCCGAAAAACGGCGTCATCTGCGCAACAATCACCGCGTTCTCGTCCAGCGCGCGTTGCATGAGCGCCCGCTCTTCTTCCGCGATGTCATGACCCTGTGCCTCGCGCTCGGCCAAAGTGCCATAGCCCGTTACGTCCAGTGGCGCAGTGTCGGCCTGTTTCAGAATGGCCACCGTTTCACGCACGGCCTCGGCCTCATCCACACCGCTGGCAAAACACATCAACGCCGCGCCGGTTGCCTTGTCGGGCAGCCCGTCCCCTTCCTTTCGGCCAATCTGGACCAATAGAGTATAGACTTGCTGGCGTGAGGGTTTCTTTTGCTTTTCCATATGCGCGGCCATAGCGATGTGAATCAGGGCGGTCAAGCGTCGCCGCGACAGGGTCAGGCCAGATCCGAGAGCGCCTTGTCAATTCTGACCAGCATCGGTGAATCGCCGGCTGTCAGTACGACGCGACGCGCGCGCGACAGATATTGCTGCGCCTGTTGCTGTCTCTTTTTCGCTTTGCACAACAAACCCATAATCATGTCACAACGGGCAATGTAATGACCGGACGGGTCAAATTGCGGATTCTGTCGCACCCGTTCGATCATCGAAATCAGCTGCTTCTCTCCCGAAACAAAAATGCGCAGGACTGAGCGCAAGTTTCTCAGCAAAACCCGGAAAGACCCGCCCCCTTCACCGGTCAGAATGGCCAAATACAGCTCGCACAGATACAACCGCCCCCAATCAGCAGCCACCTGCGATCCATCCAGATCGCGCTGGCGGATTACGGTCTCGATCTGCTGCACTCCTTCGGAAATCCGCCCGTCCATTGCCAGCGCCACACCCAGCATGGTTTCCGGGCCCACGGTAAACAACGCCCAGCCCTGCGCCTGACAGGCGTTGATGTGACGTTGCACAGATTGCAAAGCGCCTGGCTTGGCCAATGGCACAAGTGCGCCCACGTGTGCGGCGTCGGCAATGGCGCGCTCAAATTCCACATGCGAGGCGGCACGCGCCGCTTCGGCTTGGGCCAAGGCCAGCGCGTGATCATCCGTAACCATAGCAATCAGCGCTTTCATAGCCATCCCGTAACCCAGAGAACGGGGGTCGCCCCGGCTGGTGCCGTCAGCGATCATCTGTTCGGCGGCCTCATTTGCGCCGGAAACCCGGCCCCGGGTCAGCTCGTTCCAACCAACGGTCGCAAGATAGAAGTTCTGGATATATGCATCGTCCAGATGTTTCAGCACCTGCTGGATGTCCCGCTTGGCGTCTTCAAACTCAGCATTCGGTATTGGATCAAAATAGATCGACACCGACAGCGCATTGACCATCGCATATGCTTTGGACACCGGATCGCCAAGCCGTTCAGCCATACTGCTCAGTTTTTGCTGGACACTATGCGCTTCGCGGTATTTTCCGTTGCAAACCAGACATGAGACGTGGTGATGCAAAAACAGGGCGTGCTTGGTATGATCCCCGATCTTGTCCAGCGCAGTCTGCAGGCCTTCTGCCATGTCAATCAGCTGAACCACCCGCATCGAGATATTCGAGCACAGCCCGAAATTGGCAGCAAGCTCAACGAATTGTGCCGATGTCGCACAGCTGGGGTCGGCCTTATACAGAGTCAATGCCGCAAGAAGGTGACGGTTGGCTTCGTCCAGCGAAAACACCCCCAGCGATTTCGCCCCGGCCATGGCGCTATATGTGAAGGCCTTGGCTGCCTGATCGGTCTGGCCATAATGAAACGCAAGAGTTTCGGCTGCTTCATGCAAGCGGTTGGCATTGCGCCGTTCCAGTGTTTGCGCGATCTCCAGGTGCAATGCAGCGCGATGCCGGCTGACAAGGCTGTCATAGACACAGTCGCGCAGAAGGACATGTTTGAACATGTAGTCTGACGAATTCGCCTCGCGGTAGATGATGTCCTTTTCCTGCAATCGTTGCAGTGCTCGCCCGACATCTTCGAACTGGTCCAGGACATGGGCCAGCAAACCCGGATCGAACCGGCGACCGATGACCGAGGCGGCCTGCAACAATGCGCGATCGCCCTGTCCCAAAACCCGCACCCGAGAGGCCAGCAATCCTTGCATACTGGGCGGGACAAGGCTTGTGCTGGCGTCTGGGTCATAGCTGGCGGCGCCGCCATCTACGCGCAAAGCCCCCTGATCCATCAGGTAGGTCAGGATTTCTTCGCCAAATAACGGATTGCCGCCCGCAAGATTGACCAACATGGTGGTCAACTCATCGGGCACTGTGTCGATGCCCAGACGTGTCTGCGCCATATAGGCGACGTCATCCGCCGCCAACGGTTTCAGCGCAATGGTACGGACCGCCGAATTAGGTGCCCACCGCGGATCGTATTCCGGACGCCGGGTCTGGATCATCAGGAAATTTGAATACCCTTCGCCTTCGACCAGATCACGCAGCAAAGCTTCCGAGGCGCTGTCCATCCAATGCGCATCTTCGATGACAAGAATCACTGGCCCGACACCACACAACGCCTGCAGGAGTTTCGGCAACAGGCTTCGGGTCCGCAGTCCGATCAGAACACCATCCAGACCGTCCAGCGATCCTTGCGGCGGTGCAAGCCCCAGAACATTCATCATCAGCCCCAGATTTTCATCCGAAGCCAGACCCGCGCTCGTCAGGCCCGATGTGAGCTTTCGTTGAATCTCGGGGGGATCTGCCTTGTCGCGAATCTGAAACGCCGTGCGAATGATCTCAAGGATCGGCAGATAGGGCGATTGCTGACCATCGGCAAAACAATGCCCGGTCAGAACTCTGGTCCCTTCGGGTTTGAGCCTGTTCAGGAACTCATGCACCAGACGTGTTTTGCCCAGTCCCGGCTCGGCCACGAGATCGACCACTGAAATCGAGTCGTTCGATTGCTGCAGAGCCTCGGACATGATCCTCAGATCGGGAATGCGTCCAACATAGGTACTCAGACCTTGCGCCAGTGAGGAATGAAATCGGGTAACACCGCTTTGAACCGCCTGCAATTCCCAAAGCTTGTGTGGTTTGGTCAACCCTTTGAGGTGGTGTTCCCCGTCGAATTTCACCTCGGACACCCATTCCACCAACCGCCGGGTCGTGTCGCAAATCAGGGTGCCGCCAGCGGGCGCGAGGCTTTCGACACGCGCGGCCAGATTGACCGTATTACCCACGGCGGTCGCCGGTGCGCCGTCGCCCTGAACCGCTGCTACCAGGACGTTGCCTGAACTGACTCCGATCCGCATCTTTGGCCGCAGGCCAAATCGGGCCTGAAGATCGTCGGACGCGGTATCCATCGCCGCATGAATTGAAATCGCGGCACGACAGGCCCTTAAAGCCGGGTCTTCCAATGCATCGGGAATGCCAAACAGCGCCATAATACTGTCGCCGGCAAAATCCCGCGCTGTGCCGCCATGTTCTTCGACCGATTTGGTCAAAAGCTCATAAACAATCCGCAAAAAGTCGAGCGTCTTTTCTTCACCCAGTTCGGACACAATCGCGGTGTAGTCTTCCATATCCGCAAACAGAACTGACACCTGACGTCGTTCACCGAAGTCAGTTGGGTAACTGTCCGATATGTTTAGTGCATCCCCCATTCTTAATACTAGGTTTACCCCACCTGTCCCGTTCCCGCCACCACCAGAAATATCCGCTTAACGAAGTCGTGTTCTAAATCCGATGGGCGCAATGGTCTTTTTGCTGGAAAATCAGGCTTAACTGAGGCGCAAACTATAAGAATGCACGGTATCACGGTACGGCATAGGCCTGCCTTCAGCTTCGCTTTTACGGTCGCCGAATCTGCGCGATCCGCGAAACTCTCAGAAAAACACTTGTTTGCTCGAATAGATTGTGCGGACCTCGAATCGATTCCCATAGGTTGAGATTGAGCCTGTTTCTGCCCATCCGACTTGCAGATACACGCAAGTATTGGCCCATCAGGCGACTCTACACCGGGTCATTATGAGGTCGACGACCCAATTCATAGAATTTCGGCACTGCAGTAAATTTTTTTTGAAAAGGGGAATTAAATGAGCGTGTTATCCAAGCTTTTGACCACCACAGCCAGCATTTTTACTCTGGCATTAACTCCAATTGCCATCACAACCTTCATGGCAGACCCTGCGTTTGCTCAAGAAGAAGGCGGCGGAAACGAAGGTGGCGGTGAGACCGGTGGAAACGAAGGCGGCGGCGAGACCGGCGGAAACGAAGGCGGCGGTGAGACCGGCGGAAACGAAGGCGGCGAGACCGGCGGAAACGAAGGCGGTGGTGAGACCGGCGGAAACGAAGGCGGCGGCGAGACCGGCGGAAACGAAGGCGGTGAGACCGGCGGAAACGAAGGCGGCGGCGAGACCGGCGGAAACCAAGGCGGTGAGACCGGCGGAAACGAAGGCGGCGAGACCGGTGGAAACGAAGGCGGCGAGACCGGTGGAAACGAAGGCGGCGAAACCGGCGGAAACGAAGGCGGCGAGACCGGCGGAAACGAAGGCGGTGAGACCGGTGAGAACGAAAACCGCGAAACCTACAACAACGATGAAGAGCACGGCGAAACCCCGGCTTTCATCTATAAGACCAAATAACAAGAACACCTGCTTCAGGGACCAAATAGGGACCCAGTTTTGTTAACGCGTTAAAATTTGTAGCTATGAGAGTAACAAACGAGGAAAGGCCGGGGCGCTACTTCCCCGGCCTTTTCACGGAAAACACTCCGTGAGATCAGTCGCGCAGCAACTCGTTGATCCCGGTCTTGGACCGGGTTTTCTCGTCCACCCGCTTTACGATCACCGCGCAATAGAGGCTGATGTTGTTCTTAGACGGCATTGAGCCTGCGACAACCACCGAATAGGGCGGGACCTCGCCATAGGTGACCTCGCCGGTTTCGCGATCGACGATCTTGGTGGATTTGCCGATGAACACGCCCATCCCCAGAACCGAACCTTCGCGGACGATACAGCCCTCGACCACCTCGGACCGGGCACCGATAAAGCAGTTGTCTTCGATGATGGTGGGGCCTGCCTGCATCGGCTCCAGCACGCCGCCGATGCCGACGCCGCCCGACAGGTGCACGTTTTTACCGATTTGCGCGCAGGATCCGACAGTGGCCCATGTGTCGACCATGGTGCCCTCGTCCACATAGGCCCCGAGGTTCACGAAAGATGGCATCAGCACCACACCCGGTGCAATAAAGGCCGATTTACGGACGACACAGTTCGGAACCGCGCGGAAGCCAGCGGCTTTCCACTGGTTTTCACCCCAACCGGCGAACTTGCTGTCGACCTTGTCCCACCAGCCGCCGTTTTGCGGGCCTCCGGTCTGGATTTCCATGTCCTTGATGCGGAAGCCCAGAAGGACTGCCTTTTTGGCCCACTGGTTCACATACCAATCGCCGCTGTCCAGCTTCTCGGCCACCCGCAGCACGCCGCTGTCCAAGGCGTTTAACGTATCCTCGATTGCCTCGCGGGTTTCGCCTGAGGTCGCGGGGGTGATGGTGTCGCGCGCTTCCCACGCGGCTTCGATGGCGGCTTCCAGTTGCGCGTTCGACATTTTGGGGCTCCCTGTAGAATCTGTTCACGTTGGTCTTGCGTATAAGCGTGCGCAGAACTGGCCGCAATGCGACGCAGAACGCACGGTTTGCGGCTGTTGAGCGTGTCTTACGGGCCCAGCGGGTCCGGAGAGATATTGCCGCCGCAGATCAGCACCGCCACACGCTCATCCGGTTCGGGCTGATATGCGCCCGACAACAGCGCGGCCAATGCTGCCGCACCGGCTGGTTCAACCAGAATACGATGCGCCTGCCACAGGCGTTTCTGCGCCTCGGCAATGGCGGCGTCTGGCACCAGAACCGATGTCATGCCCTGCGCCAGATCGAAACAGATCGACCCGATCCGCCGCGCGCCCAGCGCATTGGCGGCGATGCCGGAAACCGAAACATCCACCGGTTCCCCGGCCTGCAAAGCCGCGTTCAAAGCGCAGGAGGTTTCGGGCTCGACCGCCACAACGTTGCGCGCGCCCTGAAACCACGCCAGCGCCCCGGCGATCAACCCGCCGCCGCCCACGGCGACCAGAACAGTGTCGGCTTGCAGGCCCTGCGCCTCCCATTCGGCAAAGCAGGTGCCCTGCCCGGCCACCGTTGCGGGCGCGTCATAGGCGTGGATTTGCATCGCGCCGGTTACAGCCTCATGTTCTTGCGCCTGCGTCAGCGCATTGGCGTATTCGCCCGGCACCACGCTGAGGTCCGCGCCGATCCGTTCGATCAGGGCTATCTTGGACGGCCCCGCCAGTTCGGGAACGAATATCTTGGCCGGATAGCCCAGCGCATGCGCCGCATAAGCCGCCGCTGCGCCGTGGTTGCCCCCGGATGCGGCCACGACACCCGCGTCCGGCACATCCGAGCTCAGCAGCGTGTTGAACGCTCCGCGCGCCTTGAAGCTGCCGGTGTGCTGCATATGCTCCAGCTTCATCTCAACCGGATAACCCAGCATCCGGCTTTCCATCACCGGCGTGACCTGCGCAAAGCCCGCGATCCGGTCCCGCGCGGCTGAAATCTGATTTTTCCAATCCATTCTTGTCTTTCCGTGACTGGCACTCTGCCCGCGAACCCTATAGCTGTTTCAGAGACACGCAAGCAGGGATCGATCACCGATGAGAGAAGACCGCCACAGCCCGTTTCGCGACGCGCAGACCGACCGCTCGACCGCGAGCGAGGTCCCGGACACGCCGCAGACACGGTCCCCGGCTCACCGGCTTGCCTTTGCTGACGACGAATTCCTGTGCCGGGATGAGCTGCGCCCGGTGCGCCTGCAGCTTGAACTGCTCAAGCCCGAGATGATCATGTCCGAACGTCAGATCACCTCGACCATCGTCATGTTCGGCGGCGCGCGTATCCCGGAACCGGCGCAAAAGCACACCGCGCGGACGCAAACACTGGCTGATCTGTCAGAATATTACGACGAGGCGCGGGAATTTGCCCGGCTGATGACGCTGAAATCCAATGAGACCGGCGGGCGGGAAAACGTCATCATCACCGGCGGCGGCCCCGGCGTGATGGAGGCCGGAAACCGTGGCGCGCAAGAGGCGGGCGGGGCCTCGATCGGGCTGAGCATCGTGCTGCCGCATGAACAGGCACCGAACCTGTTCGTGACGCCTGAGCTCAGCTTCAATTTTCACTATTTTGCCATTCGCAAAATGCATTTCCTGATGCGTGCGCGTGCCATCACCATCTTCCCCGGCGGCTTTGGTACGATGGATGAGCTGTTCGAGTCCCTCACCCTGATTCAAACCGGTCGGATGGACCGCGTACCCTTCCTTCTGTTCGGGCGTGAGTTTTGGGAAAAGGTCATAAACTGGGACGCTCTGGCCGATGCGGGCACGATCTCGGACGAGGATCTGGACCTGTTTCGCTTTGTCGACACGGCGCAAGAGGCGGTCGATCTGATCGACAACTGGGAACCTGCCCCGCCCCGCGACGCGATTCCGGGGCGCTGAGCGATGGCCCCCAAGATCGGAGAAATGTTGCACCTGCGCGGGAATGCCTTGGACAAGGGCGAACCCGTGGCGCTGCCGCTGACGCAAAGCAGCATGTACCACCTGCCGGGCGCACCGGACGGGCATGCCACCTATGGAAGGGTCGACAACCCGACATGGGTGCAGCTGGAACATGTCCTGTCGCATCTGGAGGACGCGCCCTGTCTCAGCTTTCCGTCCGGGATGGGGGCGATTTCAGCCGCGCTGTTTGCAACGGTGCAGGCCGGATCGCGGGTGCTGATCCCGTCGGATGGCTACTATGTGACCCGCCTTCTGGCCGACAAGTTCCTGTCGCGCTTGGGTGTAGAGATCACAGAACGCCCGACCAATGCCTTCTCGGACGGCGGGTTTGACGGGTTCGATGTAGTGTATACCGAAAGCCCCTCGAACCCCGGTCTGGACATGATCGACCTAAGGGCTGTCGCGGATCAGGTGCGGGCCGCCGGTGGCGTGACGATTGCGGACAACACCACCATGACGCCGCTGGGGCAGCGCCCGCTTGATCTGGGCATCGATGTTGTTGTGTCCTCGGACACCAAAGCGATGGGCGGGCACTCGGATATGCTGATGGGCCATGTCGCCAGCCGCGACCCGCAGATCATGGAACGGGTTGAGGAGTGGCGTAAGGTCTCAGGCGCGATCCCCGGCCCGCATGAGGCGTGGTTGCTGCATCGCGGGTTGGAGACGCTGGATGTGCGGTTCGACCGCATGTGCGCCTCGGCGCAGGTACTGGCGGAACGGTTGGCCGCACATCCCGCTGTGCGTCTGGTGCGCTATCCCGGCCTTCCCGGCGACCCCGCGCACGCGTTGGCCACGGCACAAACCTTGCGGTTCGGGTTCCTGCTGTCCCTGACACTGGACAGCGAAGACAAAGCCGAGGCTTTCATCAACACCTGCCCCCTGTTGCGCCCCGCCACATCCTTTGGCGGTGTCCACAGTTCCGCCGAACGCCGCGCCCGATGGGGCGACGCCGTGGACCCTGCCTTTGTCCGTCTGTCGGTTGGCTGTGAGCCGGTGGAAGAGCTTTGGCAGGCCGTCGAGGCCAGCCTGAACGCCCTATGACTTCTTCTTGGGGTCCCGCAATTCGGTGAACACGTAGATCGGCAGCACAACGCTGGCGACCAGCGCGCCCAGCCAGACCAGCAAGGTCGCCGCCAGCAGATTGGCGACCCCGCCCACGGTCAGGCCCGAGGCGACCAGATCGGTCACCAGCAAGCCCACAAAGGTCACGATCAACGCGATCCCGCCTTTGATTGCAGGTGCTTTCTTTTCCCCGATCTTCAGGATCAGCGGCTCGGCCACCACCTGCACGACTGTAAAGATGACCACCACCACGATGAAGGATATCGGCTTGATCGCAAAGCCGGATAGCAACAGCACCGCCAACAACAACCCGATGGCATTCCCGGCCAGCAAGGCCAGAGCGGACTTTATTCTGCGAGACATGGGGCGATCTCCGTCAAATAGCAATTCGAAACATCCCGATATTATCAGGGCTGACGCGTTTTACGAGGTAATTCGGTGTGCTCTTCATTTTGACCTGTTGAAATCACATGATAAAACACCTTCATCAAGATCAGCCCCACCCTTTTCCCGCGAGGTGAGATGAGCGACGATCCCTATTCCGTTCTGGGCATTTCCAAAGATGCCAGTGACGCCGACATCAAGAAAGCCTATCGGCGCATCGCCAAGGAATGCCACCCGGACCTCAAACCCGGTGATGCCGAGGCCGAGGCCAAGTTCAAAGCCGCGGCCGCGGCCTATGACCTGCTGAAAGACCCCGAGAAGCGGGCACAGTATGACAGGGGCGAGATCGACGCCTCGGGTCGGGAACGCCCGCAGCAGCAATATTATCGCGACTATGCCGAGGCCGCCGGAAACCCCTATCGCGGACGGCAGGCGGACCCGGACGACATGTCCGACATCTTTGCCGAGTTCATGCGCGGACGCGGTGGCTATGGCCAGCGCGCCCATGAATTCCACGCACCGGGGCACAACATGAACTATTCCCTGCAGATCAGCTTTCTGGATGCGGTCTTTGGGGCCAGCCAGAAACTAACCTTGCCAGACGGCGACCGGATCGAAGTCAAAATCCCCGCAGGGATCACCGACGGTCAGACCATCCGGCTGCGGGGCAAGGGCGCTCCGGGCTATGGCGAGGGGCCTCCGGGGGATGCACTGGTCACTGTCTCAGTGGCGAACCACCCGGTCTTTGACCGGCAGGGCGACGACATCCACATCACGCTGCCGATCACGATTGATGAGGCTGTTCTGGGCGGCAAGGTCCCGGCCCCCACCATTGATGGCGGCGTCAATGTCAGTGTCCCGGCTGGCACCAGCAGCGGTAAAACCCTGCGTCTGCGCGGCAAAGGGGTCAAGAAGCGCGGCTCGTCCGAGCGTGGAGACCAGCTGATCGAACTGACCGTCACCCTGCCCGACACAATGGATGACGACCTGAAACAGTTCATGGAGACGTGGCGCGAGACCCACCGCTATGATCCGCGGAAAGGAATGCCGTCATGACCCTGACCGAGAAACAACTGATCGAAACCGTCACCCGCCTGACCTCGGATAGGCTGACCGAGTACCTTGCCGCCGAGATCGTGATCCCCGAACAGTCCGACGATGGGCTGGTGTATCAAAGGATCGACGTCGCTCGGTTGGAACTGGCCTGCGAGTTGCATGAGCAATACGATATGGAGGCCGATGCGCTGTCGATGATGATCTCTCTGATCGACCAGATGCACGGGTTGCGCGCCGAGTTGCGAGAGGTGCTGAACGCGGTCGAAGCGCAACCGGAACCGGTGCGCCAGCAACTGATCGAGGTCATCGGCACAGCGCGGTTCCGTCGCAGATAACGGGGTTTTGGCGGCGCGGGATTTGGCGTAGAAGGCGCGCTTGATCCAATGCCCGGTAGTCCCATGACCCAGTCCCGATCCGAATTGCTGATGCCTGCGGGCAATCTGCGCAAGTTGAAACTCGCCATCCTCTACGGGGCGGACGCGGTCTATCTGGGCACGCCCGATATGTCGCTGCGCACGAAATCCGAGTTCTCGCTGGAAGAGGTGATTGAAGGGGTCGAATTCTGCCACAGCCATGGACGGCGCGCCTATCTGACCCTGAACCTGTTCTCGCACAACAAGGACATTCCGAAACTGGACGAGTATATTGATACCGTCCGCAAGGTGAAACCCGATGGCCTGATCATCGCCGACCCCGGTGTGTTCCAATATGTCCGAGAACGCGCCCCGGAACTGCCGCTGCATATCTCGACGCAGGCCAATATCTGTTCTTGGCTGTCGGTGAAGTTCTGGCAGGATCAGGGAGCCGAGCTGGTGGTTCTGGCCCGCGAGGTGTCCTATCCCGAACTGGTCGAAATTCGCGAGAAATGCCCCGACATCAAGCTTGAGGCGTTTGTGCACGGGGCCATGTGCATGACCTATTCGGGCCGCTGTCTGCTGTCGAATTTCATGGCCGAACGTGGGGCCAATCAGGGCAATTGCGCCAATTCCTGTCGCTGGAACTATGGGCTAAAGCTGCGCCTCAAGGACGGCACTCATCAGGAACTGCGCATTACCGACGAAAACGCCGACCTGTTCGAATTCCTTCTGGAAGAGGGCTGCCGCCCCGGTGATCTGATGCCCATCGAAGAGGATGATCGCGGCTCGTATATCCTCAACTCGCGTGATCTGTGCATCATGCCCAAGCTGGATGAGTATCTGAAGATCGGCGTCGACAGCCTCAAGGTCGAAGGGCGCGGTAAGTCGGAATACTATGCCGCCATCGTCGCGCGCGCCTATCGGATGGCCATCGACGACTATCACGCGGACCCCGAGAACTGGGACCCCAAGCCTTACATGCGCGAACTCGAAACCGTTGGAAATCGCGGCTATACGCTGGCGTTCCACGAAGGGCGACTGACCAACTACGCGCATGATTACGAACACACCGCCGCCATCGCGCAATGGGAATATGCCGGGATCGTCACCGAGGTGACCGACGACGCCTTTCTGGTCGAGGTGAAGAACAAGCTGGAACCGGGCGATGTGCTAGATTTCGTCTCACCCATTTCGCGTGAGACGGTTCTGCTGCGCGTCTACGATTTCGAGCGGGCCCATGACGGCGCGCGGCTGGACGTGGTGCATGGCAGCACCAAAACCGTCATCCGCCTGCCCTTTTCTCTGTTCGATCACGAAGACCCGGATGATCTGCGCGCCCGCTTCCCGGCCTATTCGGTGCTGCGCAAGGAGCGCGCGCTGACCGACGAACATTGGAGCCGCATCCGCTTTGACAAGCTGGTGCAGGGGCTTGAAACCTCGGGCCGAGACAATCCCGCAGCCTATGCCCGCCGCCGCGATGCGCTGGTAGAAAAGATCGGAGAAGACGGCAACGAACGCCGGTTCAAGACCAATCGCATCGGCACCGAGGGCTGCTGTGGCAAGGGCTGCAACGGGTGTTTGATCTTCTGGCAGGATGAGAAATACGCACTGGCCCGCGAGGTCTTGTCAAAGCGCAAGCAAGGCGAACAACTCAGCCGCAGCGAAGCCACCGCACTGAAACTGCCAACGGGCTGAGGGTCAATTCTCGACCTGAAATTCCTCGGGGACGTAGAAAGTATAGTCTCGATCAGCCACTGCTGCGTGGCAGTCGTGGCAATAGGCCACACGACTTGAACCGCTGCCCATCGTGTCGCCAAACAGCGAGCCATCAGGCATCACCATGACATAGCGCCAGTCTGCCGTATCCGGGCTGGTGCCTGCGGCCAGCTTCTCCATCACAAATAGCGCGCCGGGATAAACCTTGCCTTCATCGGTCACGGTCATGCTGTCCTTGGCCAGAACCGACCCCGTCGGCAACAGCTCCCCTTCTTGAAGAGTGCCATAATTATGCGCCATCCGGTTGGCGTAACTGTTGACAAAGCGCTGACCATGCGTGGCCGAAATGTACGGAGCGTCGTTGAACAAGGGCCAGCTTTGGTAGTTGCGGATCATGTCCAGCTTAGCGGCCGCGTACCCCCGGGCCATGCGACGGGTCAGCCCCTTGTAATGCTTGCGCGCCTCATCCTTGCTGAGCTCGGCGGGATTCTCGATCGCCAGATGCGCGTTTTGATCGCTTTCCTGCGCCAGCACGCCCGACGCGCAAAATGCCAAAACGGTTGAAATTCCAGTCAGATAGTTTTGCTTTGCAATCATTTCCGTGGCCCATCCGTTGAACGGTTCGCCTGAACGCTGCCTCAGATTATGACTCGAAAGATAACGCCCCGATGATAACTTGCTATGACCCTGTTCACAGTTTCACCCGCTTGTGCACAATGGTGATGCTGAAAACCCATGCCAGAATACCCAAAGACTACCAAAATGAGACTTTGGACAACAGGGGGGTTCACATTAATTCGCCTGTAATCTTTGGCGGCTTATCCCAGACCTGCCTCGGATTCGATCTGTTTGCGCGATTTTCGGGCACGCTCGGTGGCTGATTTCAACTGGCCACAGGCCGCCATGATGTCCTCGCCCCGCGTCTTGCGGATGGGCGACGCATAACCCGCCTGATAGATGATATTGGCAAACGCCCGGATACGGTTGTTCGAGCTGCGCTTATACGGCGCGCCGGGCCATTCATTGAATGGGATCAGGTTGATCTTGGCCGGGATTTTATGGCGTTTGATGTGGTAGATCAGACGATGCGCATCCGCGTCAGAATCATTCACGCCGTCGAGCATCACATATTCAAACGTAATCCGTTCCGAATTTGACGCGTTGGGATAGCTCGCCAAAGCGCCCAGCAGCTCCTCGATATTCCAGCGTTTGTTGATCGGAACCAGAACATCGCGGATCTCATCCGTGGTGGCATGGAACGAGATCGCCAGCAGGCAACCGATTTCTTCCGCAGTACGCGCAATTTCCGGGACAACGCCCGATGTGGACAGGGTGATCCGGCGACGAGACAGCGAGATTCCCTCGGGGTCCATGGCGATCTTCATCGCGTCGCGGACATTGTCGAAGTTATAGAGCGGCTCACCCATGCCCATCAGAACGATGTTCGACAGCAGGCGGGTTTCGTCCTTGGGCGCGCCGGGGGTGGGCCATTCCTCAAGATCATCGCGGGCCATCATCACCTGCCCGACAATCTCGGCCGCTGTCAGGTTGCGCACCAGTTTCTGGGTACCCGTGTGACAGAAGGAACAGGTCAGCGTGCAGCCCACTTGTGATGAGATACACAGGGTGCCGCGATCTTCTTCGGGGATATAGACCACCTCAACCTCATGCCCGCCCGCGATGCGGCACAGGTACTTGCGGGTGCCATCTTCGGACACCTGACGGGTCACAACCTCGGGGATTTCGATCACGAAATTCTCGGCCAGTTGTGCGCGGTATGCTTTAGCGAGGTTGGTCATCTCCGCAAAGTCGCGCTTACCCCACTGATAGATCCACTGCCAGATCTGGCCGGTCCGCATTTTGGCCTGCTTTTCCGGCGTGCCATGTTCGATCAGAACCGCGCGCAGTTGGTCGCGGGTCAGACCGACAAGGTTCACCTTCCCCTCGGGCAGCTTGCGGGGAATGGTCATGACGTCTTGAGTGATCGGCGCTTTGGGCGACATTGGCGTATCTCGGTGGATTCTGGCCTGGGATGCGCCTCTATATAGGAACGCACGCAAAGATCAAAAGGAATCGTGCCGGTCAGTCTGCATGACCCAGCAATTCGTCCACGCGCGCCCGGCCAAGATCGACCCGACAGGCGGTAATGGCGATTCCAGTCCCCGAGCCGCCGCCAAAAGAAGCGCCAACCGCTTCGCATTGCGCATCGCGATAAGCCACCCACGCGGCATGCGCCGCCGTCAGCGCCGGAAGCATCGAGTCGCGGCCGGTGACCTCATCCAGTTCCCGCGCTGCGTCGCGGGCCAGCGCATAAGCGGAGTCTATCGCCGTGTTCACCCGCATTTCCATCACTCGCACGCAATCCCCGATGTCGACCTGAGACCCCGCATCCACGCATTCCAGTGCCGGATCACCCATAGCCGCCACCGGAAAGATCAAAGCCCCCACAATGTATCGCATCGCCAACCTCCCGTGTACATCTGCGCGGACAGGACCAGTTTGTCCGCACATTCCAGCATAATTCGACCGCAGAGGCAAAACCACTGCGGTCAAGTTGGCTTGGGTCTTCGACGTCAGTTCAGGGCTGCCCCGACGCTCAGACGCCCGCAGGCAGGACAGAGCAATCGGCTGCATCCAGCTCTTTCACCGGGTCTTCGGGCCCGCATTGCTCACCTGTAATGGGATAGGTGTCCGGGTCTTTTTCACATGCGCTCAAAAACATGGCAGACACCATCATCAGGGCAATAAGTGCTTTGGGGATCATCAAGGCAACTCCTTCTTGTTACTGAACAGATTAGTTCAGATTTCAAGGCAGTCGTCCTTGATACGGATCAAATTTTTTGAATACATAGCAGATTTTGCCAGACAATCCTGACCGGACAGCCTGTGCGGCATCCCGGTCTAGGCATGTCAATTCGTACAGCGTGTCTCGGCATCTTCAATGGCTGCGGTAAAACCCAGCAGAGAGAACGTATCTTTCGTCTGAGTACCCCGTTCCGAGCGCGCGGTCAGAACCGCCTCGGTGCCGCGCTTCATTGCGGTGACAATCTTGGCATCATCCGAAGCGGTGGCCGGCCAGGCCCATTCGCCTTCGGTGAATAGCTCAAACTCGCTGCCGTCCACGGTCAGGTTCACCGTCGATCCGGATGCAAATGGGTAACCGCCGGTAAACGTGACCTGCCCCTTCACCTCTGCATTGGGGCGATAGAATACGAAAAGCAGAATATCACTGCGACGCACCGAGACCACGCGGCCACCGCGTGTATTGACGGTTTCTTTGGGGGCAGACACGCTCCAGCATTCGGTCGGGTCGTCTTCGACGAAAACGCTCCAATCCGTCTTCGCCGCCACGCGATTGGTGCTGGTCGCCTGCTGAGCGATTGCAGCTGTGGCCATCCCTGCCATGCACAGCCCCGCGATCACGCGGACAAGCTTTGATCCCATCTGTCCAGCCTCCTAGCCCGACCTATACCTCATACCCACCGGGACAGCCTGCGGACCCTGACGGTCCGTCTGTTAAGTTGCGTATTCCGGTGTTTGCCGACATACACACACTAACGCAGGTTTCGCCACAGGCGAAAGGGCGATTGGCAGATTTTTGCGCATGTTAAGGAGGGTCCAGATGACGCAGCCCATAGCTATGACCGAACTGTGGCGAGGACCCTTGCTTGAAAGCCTGCATCTGGGCCATGCGGTGATCTGTGACGATAGTGGTCAGATCGTGCACAGCTGGGGGGATCCGAACGCGGTGATCTACCCACGATCCTCGGCCAAGATGATACAGGCGCTGCCGCTGATCACCTCGGGTGCTGCGGCCAAATACGGCCTGACATCCGAACATCTGGCGCTGGCCTGCGCCTCGCATAACGGCGCGCATATCCATACCGACCGGGTGTCCGCGTGGCTGGACCATCTGGGCCTGGCCGAGCCCGATCTGCGTTGCGGCGCGCAAGAGCCTCAGGACATGGCCGCGCGCGACGGGCTTATTCTGGCCGATGACACGCCCTGCCAGATTCACAACAACTGCTCCGGCAAACATTGCGGTTTTCTGACCGTGGCGCAGCATATGGGTGCGGGGCCGGAATATCTTGAAATCGACCATCCGGTGCAGCAGGCCTGTCTGGCCGCTTTTGAGGAAACCACAGACGAGTCCAGCCCGTGTTACGGCATCGACGGGTGTTCGGCGCCGAACTTTGCCGGGTCGCTGACAGGGCTTGCACGGTCAATGGCGTGGTTTGCATCCGCCGCCGACCGCTCGGACCGGGCCAGCGATGCGGCGCAGCAGCTAACAGCGGCGATGATGCAGCACCCGGAACTGGTCGCAGGCGAAACCCGCGCCTGTACTGAGTTGATGCGCGCCATGGATGGCCGCGCCGCGATCAAAACCGGGGCCGAGGCCGTCTTTGTTGCGATCATCCCGGAAAAACGCATGGGAGTCGCGCTCAAGATCACCGATGGCACCACCCGCGCCAGCGAATGCGCCATCGCCGCCATTCTCGTCAGCCTTGGCGTGCTTGAGGCCGATCACCCGGCCACACGCAAGTTCCTGAATGCCACGCAATACAGCCGCCGAGGGCTGGAATGCGGTGTGATCAAACCTGCGCCGGGTTTCCCCGGTTAAGGCTCACATCTCGATCTCATGCACCTCGGCCACTTCGACCGAGCCGGATCCGTTCACGACCATCGGGCAGCCCTTGGCCATCTCGGTCGCGGCTTCGATGCTGTCGGCCTTGATGACAGTAAAGCCCGAGGCCGGGTTCGCGCCGCCATTATCGACCACACCGGTGCTGCTGACCGTGTAAGACTGGCCCACCGGATTGCCGGGGATGTCCAATGCATCGCTCATGGAACCAAACCAAGCACCCCAGGCGGCCATTGTCGCTTCGATCTCGGCGGGGTCGGTGGGGGTGTGGCCCCCGTGATAGACAAACAAATATTGGGGCATAACGCTCCTCCCTGTTGAAAATCTATTTTGCCAGCGCTTCGAGCTTACGCAGCGAAGACGTCCAACCCTGATTGTGGTTTGTCGCCGCCTCGGCATCCGCCAACTCGCGGTGATCCAGCGTCAGGCGCGATCCGGTATCTGTCGCCACCACCGAGAAGGTCACATGGCTTTCGGCCCCCCGCTTGTCCTGATCGTCATGCCAGCCCCATGTGAACCCCACGGAATGCGGCGGATCGACATGGGTTACATGGCCCGAAACCTTGAATTTTTGGCCTTCACCGTTCTTCATCACCGAATACCACGGGCCGGTGCGCGAGAAATCCAGATCATGTTCTGGCACATGCAGCCCTTCAGGCCCCCACCATTGCAACAGTTTTGCCCCATCGCTGATCCATGCAAAAAGCACCTCGGGGGTGATGGGAAAATCCCGCTCCAGTTTCAGGTCGGCCATGAGTTCTCCCTTTCGATAATATCGCTCAGGCGGTCGAGGCTGTTTTCCCAGAATTGCCGCTTCGAAATGGTCCACTCGGCAATCGCGCGCAGCCCCTCGGGCCGGATCGAATAGATCCGCTGCGTACCCTTTACCCGCTGCTGCACCAAACCGGCTTCGCGCAGCACTTTCAGATGGCGGGAGATCGCGGCACCGGACATGCCCCGCCCTTCGATCAGGTCACCGGCAGGCAGCTCTCCGTGCTCCATCAACTGCTCGACGATCGAGAATCGTGTGGCGTCGGACAAGGCAGAAAAACTGGTCAGAAGCGTGTTCATGACCATTATTTAACACAAATGTTAAATTAAAGAAAGCCCGTTAGCTATCGACGAATTCAGAACGGGCATATCCCTGCAGATACAGCAGTGCGGTCAGGTCTCCGTGGTTGACCCGCACATTGCATTCCGCCGCGACCGAGGGTTTAGCATGCAGCGCAACCCCCGTCCCCGCGCGGCCCAGCATTCCAAGATCGTTGGCCCCGTCACCCACGGCGATCACGTCCGCCTCAGCGATGCCTAAACGGGTGGAGATCTGCTCCAGCGCTTCGATCTTGGCCTGCCGTCCCAGAATGGGGCGCTGCACGTCTCCGGTCAGCTTGCCATTTTCGACCAGCAACGTATTGGCCCGGTTCTCGTCAAAGCCCAACTGCTCGGCCACGCGCGCGGTGAACGCGGTGAACCCGCCAGAAACCAGAGCCGCATAAGCCCCATTTGCGCGCATCGTCGCCAGCAACGCCTTGCCTCCGGGCATCAGCGTGATCCGGTCGTTCAGAACTTTGCCAATCACGCTTACATCAAGCCCTTTCAGCAAACCAACCCGTTCGGTCAGCGCGCCTTCGAAATCCAGCTCACCATTCATCGCCCGCGCGGTGATGTCTTTGACCCGGTCGCCCACACCAGCCTCATCGGCCAATTCGTCAATGCATTCCTGCTGGATCATCGTGCTGTCCATGTCGGCCAGCAGCATTTTCTTGCGGCGTCCTTCGGTGGGCTGCACGATCAGGTCCACGCCCATCTGCTGTAGATCTCCCCAGACATCCCATAGGTTGCCGGGCATCTCGGAAAGCGTGAACTCTGCCGCCTCATCAGGGCTGAGCCAAGCTCCATCGCCCCCGCCCCACGCGTTGCGCAGCGAGTCGACTAACGCCTGATCCAATATCGGCGCGGTCGGGTTAGTCAGCAGGGTAGCAACGTACATCTTCGATCTCCGGCAAGCTCACCTGCGGGATATCGCAGGTGCAGCATGTGCGCCAGAGACAGTTTGACCTAAGCGTTTTGCGTTTTGTTCTGGATCAAAACTATCGAAATGCGCGTTCGACCGCAGGGAGAGGCAGCGTATTTCGATTCAAATCAAACGCAAAGCGATCTAGCCCAGAATACCCGGCAGCCGCAGCCCGTGTTCGCGCGCGCAGTCTTTGGCGATCTGGTAACCCGCATCCGCGTGCCGCCAAACGCCCGACGCCGGATCGTTCCACAAAACACGCTCCAACCGCCGCGCGGCGTCCTCGGTCCCGTCGGCGCAGATCACCACGCCCGCATGCTGGCTGAAGCCCATGCCGACGCCTCCGCCATGGTGCAGCGAGACCCATGTCGCACCGCTGGCGGTATTGATCAGCGCGTTCAGCAGAGGCCAGTCCGACACCGCATCCGAGCCATCCAGCATCGCCTCGGTCTCGCGGTTGGGGCTGGCGACGGAACCCGAATCCAGATGATCCCGCCCGATCACAACCGGCGCTTTCAGCTCACCATTGGCGACCATCTCGTTGAAGGCCAACCCGGCGCGGTGCCGGTCGCCAAGCCCGATCCAACAGATGCGCGCGGGCAGGCCCTGAAAGGCAATCCGGTCCTGCGCCATATCCAGCCAGCGATGCAAGTGCTCGTTCTCGGGGAACAGCTCTTTCATCTTGGCATCGGTCTTGTAGATATCCTCGGGGTCGCCGGACAGGGCGCACCAGCGGAACGGGCCGATCCCCTTGCAGAACAGCGGGCGGATATAGGCGGGCACGAAACCGGGGAAGGCAAAGGCGTTCTCAAGCCCTTCATCCTGCGCCACCTGACGGATGTTGTTGCCATAATCCAGCGTTGGAACGCCCGCGTTCCAGAAATCGACCATTGCGGCCACATGCTGTTTCATCGACGCCCGCGCGGCTTTTTCCACCGCTTTAGGGTCTGTTTCTCGCTTTTCCCGCCATTGCGCCATGGTCCAGCCCAGTGGCAGATAGCCGTTGATCGGGTCATGGGCGCTGGTCTGGTCGGTGACAATATCGGGACGCAATCCGCCCTCGGCCATGCGGCGGTAAATCTCGGGGAAGATGTCCGCCGCATTGCCCAGCAGACCGACGGATTTCGCCTCTCCCGCCTTGGTCCAGCGGTCGATCATCTCAAGCGCTTCATCCAGCGTTTCGGCCTTTTCATCGAGATACTTAGTGCGCAAACGGAAATCGATCGAGTCCGGGTTGCATTCCACCGCCAGACAACAGGCCCCGGCGAAAACGGCCGCCAAAGGCTGCGCGCCGCCCATGCCGCCCAGACCGCCGGTCAGAATCCACTTGCCCGTCAGGTCGCCGTCATAGTGCTGACGCCCGGCTTCGGCAAAGGTCTCATAGGTGCCCTGCACGATGCCCTGCGTGCCGATGTAAATCCACGAGCCCGCGGTCATCTGGCCGTACATCATCAGGCCCTTGCGGTCCAATTCGTTGAAGTGATCCCATGTCGCCCAATGGGGCACGATGTTCGAATTCGCAATCAGTACCCGCGGCGCATCCTTATGCGTGCGAATGATCGCAATCGGTTTCCCGGACTGGACGATCAGGGTCTCGTCCTCTTCCAGATCCTTCAAACCCGCAACGATCCGGTCGAAATCATCCCACGTGCGCGCGGCACGTCCGATACCGCCGTACACAACCAACTCATGCGGATTTTCGGCCACATCGGGGTGCAGGTTGTTCATCAGCATCCGCAGCGGAGCCTCGGTCACCCAGCTTTTGGCGTTCAGTTCGGTGCCGGTGGGCGGAAAGATGTCGCGGGTGTTCTTGCGGGGATCGGTCATGAGGTCAACTCCAATGCGGTGTCTTGGATCGCGTCCAGAATGTCGTGCAGCCAGCGGCGCAGGCGCGTGGCTTTGGTGTCGTCAAACGCCCAGGGCGCAGTTTCCGAGGTCAGGTAGGTGGACTGCGCCAGTTCCATTTGAATGGCATGCAGCCCCTCGTCTGGGCGGCCATAGTGGCGGGTGGTCCAGCCGCCGCGGAACCGACCGTTCAGAACCGTGCTAAACGGAGAGGACGCGGCGAATTCACCCGCAACAGACTCGATTTCGGGCGCGCAAGTCACGCCGCCGTCGGTTCCGATATTGAGATCTGGCAAGGTGCCATTGAACAAAAACGAAATGCGGCTGCGGATCGAATGGCAATCGAACAGCACCGCAATGCCGTGTCGGTCTTTGACCCGCTGCAATTCAGTCTCTAACGCAGTGTGATAGGGCACGTGATAAGCAAGACGACGGGCTTCGATCTCATCGGTTGATGGCTCCTGCCCGTCCAGCCAGATCGCCTGACCATCGAAATCGGTCAACGGCACCAGCGTCGTGGTGTTCTGTCCGGGGTATAATGAGACGCCCGAAGGGTCTCGGTTGGCGTCGATCACATAGCGGTGGATATGCGACTGCACGACCGTCGCACCCTTCAAAAGCCCGTCATAGAGCCTGTTTATTTGCCAATCCGTATCCTTCAGGCTTTGTCCGTTCGCGTTCAGGCGGGCCGCAATGTCCACCGGGACATGCGTTCCGCCATGCGGCTGTCCCAACACGATGGGGCCGTCGCCACGCTGAACCGCAACCACCTGCATCAGACCAGCCCTGGCATCGGCACGTCGACCGCTTTCAGCACGGCACCATCAGCAACGAGCGCGCGCGCCTGCTCTAATTCGGGTGCGAGGTAACGATCTTCCGCCAGCCCCGGGATGTCAGCGCGCAAGCGGCTGATCACGCGCTGCAGCGGCGCGCTGGTTTGCAGCGGCGCGCGGAATTCCACGCCCTGCGCAGCGCAGAGCAGTTCGATCCCCAGAATATAGTTCAGGTTCTCGACCATCCGCGTCAGCCGCCGTGCACCGTGGGCAGCCATCGAGACGTGATCCTCCTGATTGGCCGAGGTCGGCGTGCTGTCGGTGACGCAGGGGTTGGCCAGATGCTTGTTCTCGCTCATCAGGGCCGCGGTCGTCACCTCGGCGATCATCAGGCCCGAATTCAACCCCGGCTCGGGCGTCAGGAAGGGCGGCAGATCGAAGCTGAGCGTCGGGTCGACCATCAGGGCAATCCGTCGTTGCGCAATCGCGCCGATCTCGGACAGGGCCAGCGCGATCATGTCAGCGGCAAAGCCCACCGGCTCGGCATGGAAATTCCCGCCCGAAACGATGATATCGGCCTCAGTCAGCACCAGAGGGTTGTCTGTGGCGGCGTTCGCCTCAACCTCGAGCGTCGCGGCGGCCTGCCGGATGATATCCATCGCCGCGCCCGTCACCTGCGGCTGGCAGCGGATGCAATAGGGGTCCTGTACGCGGGTATCGCCGTCGCGGTGGCTCTCGCGGATCTCGGACCCGCCCAGCGTGGCGCGCATCGCCGCGGCGGCCTCGATCTGGCCGCGATGACCGCGCAGGGTGTGAATTTCTGGTTGCAACGGCGCGGTCGAGCCCATGATCGCGTCGGTCGAGGCGGCAGAAATGACCAACGCATTCTGCGCCGCACGCCATCCCTCGAACAGACCTGCCAGCGCATAAGCCGTCGAGAACTGAGTACCGTTGATAAAGGCCAGGCCTTCCTTGGGGCCCAGTTGAATCGGCTCTAAACCGACGGTATTCAGCGCTTCGTCACCCGGTAGGACGGTGCCATTCACCTCAGCCTCACCCGCGCCAATCACCACCGCCGTCATATGCGCAAGCGGGGCCAGATCGCCCGAGGCCCCGACCGAACCCTGCGCCGGGATCACCGGCGTGACACCCTGCGCCAGCATCTGTTGCAACAATTCGATCAGGTCCCAACGCACTCCGGATGCCCCGCGCCCGAACGACAGCAGCTTGAGCGACATCATCAACCGCGCCAACCGCCTTGGCACCGCAGGCCCGACACCGCAGCAATGGCTGAGGATCAGGTTGCGTTGCAGCGTCGAGGTATCCTCGGCCGCGATCTTGTGGCTGGCAAGTTTACCAAAGCCCGTGTTGACCCCGTAAACTGCATCAGCCCCCTGCGCGGCCTGCGCGATGCGGGCGGCGGCGGTCTCGACCTTTGGGCGGCATGCGGGGTCCAGCACAATCGGGGCCTCGGACCAATAGATCTTCTCAAGCTGCGCCAGTGAAACCTGACCCGGCACAAGGGGCATGGGCGTCATGACAGACCTCCGAAAATACGTGTGTGCAAGGGGTTGAAGCCGATGCGATAGGACAGTTCAGCCGGATGCGAAACATCCCAGACCGCCAGATCAGCGCGCAGCCCGGCGGCGATGGTGCCGGTGTCCTCAAGACCCAAGGCGCGGGCGGCATGGCAGGTCACGCCCGCCAGCGCCTCTTGCGGGGTCAGGCGGAACAGGGTGCAGCCCATATTCATCGTCAACAGCAGCGAAGTCAGCGGTGACGAGCCCGGATTGCAATCGGTGGCCAAAGCCATTGGAACGCCCCGTGCGCGCAGCGCCTCAATCGGCGGCAACTGGGTCTCGTGCAGCGTATAGAAAGCACCGGGCAGCAGAACCGCAGCGGTGCCCGACTGTGCCATGGCGTCAACGCCCGCTGCATCGAGATATTCGATGTGATCTGCCGACAACGCCCCATACGAGGCCGCCAATTTGGCACCACCCAGATTGGACAGTTGTTCAGCGTGCAGCTTCACCGGCAGGTCCAATTCACGCGCCGCGTCGAACACGCGGGCGATCTGGTCTGGGCTGAACGCGATCCCTTCGCAGAAGCCGTCAACCGCATCCACCAAGCCATCGGCGGCAGCCGCGCGCAGCGTCGGGATACATATTTCGTCGATATATGCATCCGGTTGTCCGCTATATTCCGGGGGAATGGCGTGGGCACCAAGAAAGCTGGTTTTCACTCTAACAGGACGTTTCTGCGAGATTTGGCGAGCCACCCGCAGCATCCGAAGCTCAGTTTCGGCATCCAACCCATAGCCGGACTTTATCTCGATACAGGACACGCCCTCGGCCAGCAGCGCATCGACACGCGGCAGCGCCCCGGCCAGCAGATCATCCTCGGATGCGGCACGGGTGCCGTTGACGGTCGACAGAATTCCACCCCCGGCGCGCGCAATCTCTTCGTAAGACGCGCCGTTCAAACGCATCTCGAACTCAACCGCGCGGTTGCCGCCAAAGACGATATGCGTGTGGGCGTCAATCAGAGCCGGGGTCATCAGCCGGTCACCAAAATCGGTGCGCGGCCAATCGGCAAATCGATCCGGAACCTCAGACTGCGGACCCACCCATGCGATGATCTCGTCCTCAACGACGACGGCCCCGTTTTCGATCAGGCCATAAGCCGGGTCATCGTTCATTGCTGCGATCTGATTGCAGAAAAATACAGCTTTTTCCGTCATGGCGATTCTTTTGGTTCCCTCAGTAATGCTTTTTACGTATATGGTTAAAAATATAAAATCTACACAAATTGAGATGACCATGGCCCTGCACGCAAAAACCGCCTTGTTAGGATTGGACTGGAGGCAAAACCTGCGGCTTTCCATTGAGGATGGTCGGATCAGCGAGATCCACGTGGGTGCTGCCGCGCAGGCAGATGACATTTGTGTGGACGTTTTGCTGCCTGCAACGGGTAACCTGCACAGTCACAGCTTTCAGCGCGCCATGGCCGGCATGACCGAAACGCGGGTCGCGGGGCGTGAGAGCTTCTGGACCTGGCGCGATCTTATGTACCGGTTTCTGGACCGCCTGAGCCCGGACCACATCGAAGCCATCGCCGCGCTGACGTTTATGGAAATGCAGGAGGCAGGGTATGCCTCGGTAGGCGAGTTTCACTATGTCCACCATCAGCAGGGCGGAGCGTCTTACGAAGATCGCGCGGAACTCAGCCACCGCATTTTCGCGGCTGCCGGCCTGACAGGCATCGGGCTGACCCATTTGCCTGTGCTGTATACCTATGGCGGTGTGCGGCAAGAGCCGCTTGCCGGAGGGCAAAAGCGCTTTGGCAACTCGGTCGAAACGTTCATGCAGCTGGTGGATGAATGTCGGTCGCATCTGCCGCATATAGACTCTGTTCTTGGCATTGCGCCTCATTCTCTGCGCGCCACATCTGGTGATGATCTGCGGCATGTGGTGGATCTGACACCCTCGGGGCCGGTTCACATTCACATCGCCGAACAGGTCAAAGAGGTTGACGAGGTCATCGCAGCCCTCGGGCAGCGTCCTGTGTCCTGGTTGCTGGACAATGTCGGGGTCGACCACCGATGGTGTCTGATCCATGCGACCCATATGACCGATGAGGAAACCCGCAGGATGGCGCAGTCGGGGGCGGTGGCGGGCCTGTGCCCGATCACCGAGGCCAATCTGGGCGACGGCATCTTTAACGGTGGAGAATATGTCAAATCCGGCGGGGCATATGGTGTGGGATCGGATTCGAACATTCGGATATCCCTCACCGAAGAACTACGCATGTTCGAGTATTCGCAACGCCTGCGCGACAGGACACGCGCGGTCCTGATCTCCGACACCGGGTCGGTTGGTCACACCCTTTACACCACCGCTGCCCATGGAAGCGCGCAAGCGCTTGGACGCGATGCCGGGCGGATCGAGGTAGGCAAGTTGGGCGATCTTGTGGCGATTGATCGCTCGTGCCCGTCTTTGTGCGCATTGCGTGATGATCAACTGCTTGACGGTTTGTGCTTTGCATCGTCCGACAGGATCGTCACCGACCTGTGGTCTGCCGGGCGGCATATGGTGCGCGACGGACAACACGTTGCGCGCGCGCAGATCACCAACGCTTACCGGGCCGCCATTGCCGATCTTCTGGCCCTTCTTTAGACACTAAATCAGATCTCCATGACCCAGAACAGCGACACCACCAGCTATAAGGACATCAAGCAGACCGTGCTGCATCGCATCCGGTCCGGGCAGTGGCGACCCGATAGCCTGCTGCCGAATGAAGAAGAACTGGCCATCGAATTCTCTTGCACCCGAACGACGGTCAACCGCGCCTTGCGCGAACTTGCGAACGAAGGATTTCTGGAACGGCGGCGCAAAGCCGGAACCCGGGTTCTGAGCGCACCGCAAAGGCAGGCACGCTTTACCATTCCGCTGGTCCGGGAAGAGGTCGAAGCCATAGGCGGCACCTATCGTTATGCGCTGGTCTCGGCCGAAATTCAGCCCGCCCCGGAATGGTTGAGTGCCCGGTTGCAGCTGCGGCCCGGTCAGACGGCCATGCATGTGCGATGCATGCACTACAACGGCAACACTCCGTTTCAATATGAGGATCGCTGGATCGTCGTGGACAGCGTCCCGCAGGTCGAACAGGCCGATTTTTCTGATATCGGGCCGAATGAATGGCTGATCCAGACCGTGCCCTTCACGAATGTTGAACTGACCTTTCTGGCCAGTCGCGCCGACGCGGCAGTTGGCGGGTTTCTGGATGTACCAGAAGGCGAACCCGTCTTTACCGCCGAGCGCATCACCTGGCTGCAGGGTCAACCAGTGACCTTTGCCAAGATGTATTTCGCAGCCGGTTACCGCATGACCACACAATTCTGAGCCGCGGCTGCGTATTTCCACATCGCAGAGGCTTTACCCTCCGGCAAATCCGGGACAGGTTCAAAGGCATCTTTCGACCCGAGGATTTTGGCAATGGGCAACCCGCTTTACGATCAGCTGTTTGGCATCCATGCAGGCAAATCGACGCCATTCTTGCATCTTCCGGACGGAACAAGCCTGACTCACGCAGATTTTCTGGATATGGCGGCGCGTATTGCAAATGCCCTGACCGGGATGGGTCTGGAACCCGGAGATCGCGTGGCCGTTCAGGTTCAGAAATCACCCGAAGCGCTTGCGCTATATGCCGCCTGTGCACAGACCGGGCTGATTTTTTTGCCGCTCAACACCGCCTATACCAGTACCGAGCTGGCCTATTTCGTTGAAAACAGCTCCGCCTCATTGCTGGTCTGCGATGCAGCGAATGAACATGGACTCTTGCCTGTAGCGCAGGCGCAGAAGGCCCGGCTCGAAACACTGAACGCAGACGGGACCGGCAGTCTGATGCGTCGGGCATTGGGGATGTTGCCTGCGTTCGAGCCTGTGCGCCGTTCTCAGGACGATCTGGCCGCATTTTTGTATACATCAGGCACCACCGGGCGATCCAAAGGCGCGATGCTAACGCAGGCCAATCTGTTATCCAACGCGCACACTCTGGTGCGCGAATGGCGCTTTAGCCGCCAGGACGTGCTGCTGCATGCATTGCCGATCTTCCATACGCACGGGTTGTTTGTAGCCACGAATGTGATCCTGGCCTCGGGCGGATCGATGATCTTTCTGCCGAAATTCGATCTGGAAGACATCCTGCGGCTGATGCCCAAAGCCACATCCATGATGGGGGTTCCTACGTTCTATACCCGATTGCTGGGCGACGACCGGTTCACTGGCGATCTGGTGCAGCACATGCGATTGTTCATCTCGGGTTCGGCCCCGCTGCTGGCCGAGACGCATGAGCGGTTTCAGGCGCGCACCGGCCACCGCATTCTGGAACGCTATGGCATGACGGAAACCAACATGAATACCTCCAACCCTTACGAAGGCGAACGTCGCCCCGGGACGGTTGGATTTCCGCTGCCGGATGTCGAATTGAAAGTAACCGATCCCGAAACCGGCGAAGACATGGCCCACGGTGAGATCGGCATGATCGAAGTGCGCGGCCCGAACGTGTTTCAGGGCTACTGGCAAATGCCCGAAAAAACCGCTGCGGAACTGCGCGCGGACGGGTTCTTTATCACCGGCGATCTGGGGCGTGTGGACGCGGATGGCTATGTCCATATTGTCGGGCGCGGCAAGGATCTTATCATTTCGGGCGGGTACAACATCTATCCCAAAGAGATCGAGCTGGTTCTGGATGATCAACCCGGTGTTCTGGAAAGCGCCGTCATCGGCGTTCCGCACCCCGATTTTGGTGAGGCAGTGCTGGCGGTTCTGGTGCCCGAACCCGGCCAAAGCCCGGATTTGGCGGTGATTCAATCAGAGGTGCAGGAACAGCTTGCGCGGTTTAAGCACCCGCGCGAGTTGATCGTTCTGGACGCGTTGCCGCGCAACACGATGGGCAAGGTTCAAAAAAACGTTTTGCGCGACAGTTACGCGGGCATGTTCAAAACCGGGTAAGACGCAACGGGACTCGTCCCTTATCGGTCAAAACCCAGCATTCACGCCCTTCAAACACCACTGACGACAGCGGGCGCCCATAGCCCGCGCCGGTATCCAGATTGATCCGGTTTCCGCAATGTTCGACGCGATCAACAGGCGTGTGGCCATGTACGACCAGCCAGGGGTAGGGTTTGACCGCGTCCAGAAACTCGTGGCGGATCCAGACCAGATCATCCTCGGTCTGCTGCTCCAGCGGAATACCGGGCCGCAATCCGGCATGGACAAACAGTAGCTCTGCTTCCTGATGATATGTCGGCAGGGCATTCAGAAAATCCAGATGTTCTTGCGGCACAGCGGCCCGCGCCTGTTCATGAACTTGATAGATGCGAGCGGATGGGGTGACCTGCACGCCGTAAGAGGCCAGCGTTTCGATCCCGCCGATCCGGTCGTGCAGCCAATGCAGCTCGATCGGCAGGCGGGTGTCATTCAACGGGTGGTCCTGCATGAACATCGAAAACATCCGGTCATGGTTTCCCTTCACCATAACCCAGTTTCGGCCCGCGCCTTGACCTTCGATCAACACATCCAAGACGCCACGACTGTCCGGTCCGCGATCTGTATAGTCACCCAGAAACACGATACGCGCATCCGGGCCGCCATCTGCCTCGATCCGGCGCAGCGCAGCATTCAGCATGTCAAGCTGACCGTGAATGTCACCGATGGCGTAGATGGGCGTGGTCATGACAGGGCCTTTCAGGTTGGGGTCGCGGGACTTGTGCCGCGAAATGCCCCTGAACGAAAGAGAATGCCCGCACCTTTTTCCGGCGCGGGCATCATTTTGTATCGAAACCCCGACTGCGAAAGCTCAGGCCACGTCAAACTCCAGCGGTTTGATCTGGGTGAACAAACCCGTCTCGGCCAGCTTGGCCCGCGCCTCGGCCGGGACGGGTTCGTCGACATAAAGCAACGCAATTGCTTCTCCCCCGGCTGCCGAGCGGCCAAGGGTAAAGTTGGCGATGTTCACGTTGTTCTCCCCCATGGTTTGCCCTAACGCACCGATGATGCCCGGCACGTCTTCATTGGTGGTATAGAGCATATGCGCTCCGATCTCGGCATCGATGTTGATCCCTTTGATCTGGATGAATCTGGGTTTTCCATCACTGAACACAGTGCCGCCGATAGAGCGCTCGCGCTTGTTGGTCACGACCGTGACCTTGACGTAACCTTCGAACGCACCTGATTTGTCCTGATTGGTGGTCGAGATTTTGATACCCCGTTCCTTGGCCACCACCGGTGCCGAGACCATATTCACCTCGGGGTTAAACTTTTTCATGATGCCAGCAACGACCGAGCAATTCAGCGCGGCCAGATTCATCTCGGCCGCAACACCGTCATAGAGGATGTTGATTGCCTTGATCGGCTCGTCCGTCATCTGGCCGATGAAGCTGCCCAGATGACCTGCCAACTTGATCCAGGGGCCCATGACCTTGGCCTCTTCCGCTGTCACGCTGGGCATGTTCAGCGCGTTTTCGACGGCGCCGGTCAGCAGATAGTTCGATATCTGCTCGGCCACCTGCAGCGCAACGTTCTCCTGCGCTTCGGTTGTGGCCGCGCCCAGATGCGGCGTGCAGACTACGTTGGGCAGGTTGAACAGCGGGTTGTCCTTTGCGGGCTCCACGCTGAACACGTCAAAAGCCGCGCCCGCAACCCGCCCCGATTTCAGCATCTCGGCCAGCGCTTCTTCATCGACCAGACCGCCACGAGCACAGTTGACGATGCGGACGCCGGGTTTGGTTTTCTCAAGGTTTTCGCGGCTCAGGATGTTGCGGGTCTGATCGGTCAGCGGCACGTGCAGGGTGATGAAGTCGGCGCGCGACAGCAGCTCGTCCAGTTCGACCTTTTCGACGCCCATCTTGGCGGCTTTCTCTTCGCCCAGATAAGGGTCATACGCGACCACCTTCATCTTCAGACCAAGGGCGCGTTCGCAGACGATACCGCCGATATTACCCGCACCAATCACGCCAAGCGTCTTGTTGGTCAGTTCGATCCCCATGAATTTGGACTTTTCCCACTTACCCGCGTGGGTCGAGGTGCTGGCTTCGGGGATCTGCCGCGCTACGGCGAACATCATCGCGATGGCATGCTCGGCTGTGGTGATCATGTTGCCGAAGGGCGTGTTCATCACGATCACACCTTTCTTGCTGGCGGCATCCTTGTCGACATTGTCGGTCCCGATCCCGGCGCGGCCAATGACTTTCAGATTGTCCGCCTTTTCCAGAAGGGTCGGCGTCACCTTGGTGGCCGAGCGGATGGCAAGGCCGTCATACTGGCCGATCACCTCGGCCAGCTTGTCCTTGTCCTTGCCCAGATCGGGCATGAAATCCACGTCGATGCCGCGATCCCGAAAGATCTGCACGGCGGTTTCGCTGAGTTTGTCAGATACGAGTACTTTGGGGGCCATATCTCTGGTCCTTGAATATTTGGGAGATGTCCGGGCCACAGGCGGGCCCAGATTTTTCGTCGAAAAATCTTGTCAGGCGGCTGCCGTTTGCGCAGCGATCTCGGCCTCGAAGGCCCATGCGAGCCATGGCAACATCGCCTGAATGTCCGAGGTCTCAACCGTGCCGCCGCACCAGATGCGCAAACCCGCAGGGGCGTCGCGATAGGCACCGATATCCAGAGCGATGTTCTCGACCTCAAGCCGCTTTGCAACGGACTTGGCAAAAGCCCCACCGTCCCGAATGCGCGGATCGGTGAATTTCAAACACACCGAGGTGTTCGATTGCGTCGCAACATCGTCGGCCAGATTGGCGATCCATGCGTTCTGCTCACAGAACGCATGCACCGCCCCGGCATTTGCGTCCGCGCGAGAAATCAGGCCCTGCAGACCGCCAACCGAGCGCGCCCAATCCAGCGCGAACAGATAATCCTCGACCGCCAGCATCGAGGGCGTGTTGATCGTGGCCCCGGTAAAGATACCATCGATCAATTTGCTCCCTTTGGTCAGGCGGAAAATCTTGGGCAGAGGCCATGCGGGCGTGTAGCTTTCCAGCCGTTCTACCGCACGAGGGCTCAGGATCAGCATCCCGTGGGCCGCTTCTCCACCCAGCACTTTCTGCCAACTAAACGTGGTCACATCCAGTTTGTCCCAAGGCAGGTCCATCGCAAAAGCCGCAGAAGTTGCGTCGCAGATTGTCAGACCCTGACGGTCATCCGCAATCCAGTCGCCATTCGGAACCCTCACGCCCGAGGTCGTGCCGTTCCACGTGAACACCACGTCATTGGCGAAATCGACCGAGGTCAGATCGACGATCTGCCCGTAATCAGCCGTTTTCACTTCGGCGTCGATCTTCAACTGCTTGACCACGTCGGTGACCCAGCCCGCACCGAAACTTTCCCACGCCAGCATCTCAACCTTGCGCTCACCCAGCAGCGACCACAGCGCCATCTCAACCGCGCCGGTGTCCGAGGCGGGAACGATGCCGATCTTGTAATCTGCCGGAATGCCCAGCACCTCGCGCGTGCCTTCGATGGCCGCTTTCAGCTTGTCCTTGCCGACAGCAGCACGATGCGACCGACCCAATGCAGCATCGGCCAGTTTGGACAGTTCAAATGTGGGGGGTTTGGCGCAGGGGCCCGAGGAAAAACGCGGATTCGCCGGCCGCGTCGCCGGTTGTTCGATAGTCATCTGTATTACCCTTCCAGATACACGCCCCTCGTTGGGGAGGGGTGTCCCACGGACAGGGGTATGGGGCCGTCGCAGATGCAGCAAGCGAAAAAGACGATTTCGCTGCAAAAAACGACACCTAAATCAGACGCGCATGAGAAATGAGGTTTCCGATAAGCGAAAACCCCGCCGATTTCGCGGCGGGGTTTTGGAATTATTCGGCGGCTTCTTCGTATTCCGACATCGGCGGGCAGGTGCAGACGAGGTTTCGGTCGCCATATGCGTTGTCGACGCGGTTGACGGGGGACCAGTATTTGTCGACGCCCATCGAGCCCGGAGGGAAACAGGCCTGTTCGCGGCTATAGGGCCGGTCCCAGTCGCCGACGAGATCGCGCACCGTGTGAGGGGCGTTTTTCAGCGGGTTGTTTTCCGCGTCGATCTTGCCGTCGATGATGTCCTGCGCCTCGGCCCGGATCGAGAGCATGGCGTCGCAGAAGCGGTCCAGCTCGTCCTTGGGTTCCGATTCCGTAGGCTCGACCATCAGGGTTCCGGCCACCGGCCAGCTCATCGTCGGGGCATGGAAACCGCTGTCCACCAGCCGCTTGGCGACATCGTCCACGGTCACATGCGCCTCGGCGTCCAAAGGCCGCGTGTCGAGGATACATTCATGCGCCACGCGGCCGGTTTCCGAGGTGTAGAGGATCGGATAGGCCTCGGCCAGCCGTGCCGCGATGTAGTTGGCGTTCAGGATCGCCACTTTGGTCGCCTGCGTCAGACCCGCTCCACCCATCAGCAGCACATAGGCCCAGCTGACCGGAAGGATCGACGGCGAGCCAAAGGGCGCTGCCGAGACCGGGCCCACCGCAGTGCCGTATTCCGGGTGGCCGGGCAGGTGTTCCTCCAGATGTGCCTTGACGCCGATCGGACCCATGCCGGGGCCGCCACCGCCATGCGGAATGCAGAAGGTCTTGTGCAGGTTCAGGTGGCTGACGTCGCCGCCGATGTCACCGGGACGCGACAGGCCCACCATGGCGTTCATATTGGCGCCGTCGATATAGACCTGACCGCCGTGATCATGGGTGATCTGGCAGACCTCCTGCACGGTGGTCTCGAACACGCCATGGGTCGAGGGATAGGTGATCATGCATCCGGCCAGATGATCCGAGTGCTTCTCGGCCTTGGCGCGGAAGTCATTCAGGTCGATATTGCCGTTCTCATCCGATTGCACCGGCACCACCTGCCAGCCCACCATCTGGGCCGAGGCCGGGTTGGTCCCGTGGGCCGAGGTCGGGATCAGGCAGACATTGCGATGCCCTTCGCCGCGCGCGAAGTGATAGTTGCGGATGGTCAGCAGCCCCGCATATTCGCCCTGCGCGCCCGAGTTGGGTTGTTGGGAGATCGCGTCATAGCCGGTGATCTGGCACAGTTTGTCGTTCAGATCGGCAATCATCTCGTGATAGCCCTGCGCCTGATCTTCGGGGCAGAACGGGTGCAGATTGCCGAACTCGGGCCAGGTGACCGGGATCATCTCGATCGTGGCGTTCAGCTTCATGGTGCAGGACCCCAGCGGAATCATCGCCCGGTCCAGCGCCAGGTCGCGGTCGGCCAGACGGCGCATATAGCGGGTCATCTCGGCCTCGGCCCGGTTCTTGTGGAAAATCGGGTGGGTCAGATAGGGCGTCTCGCGCAGGGCGTAATCCGGCAGGCGGTAGGCCACATTCGAACTGTCGTCTTCCTTGTCGATGCCGAAGGCGCCCCAGACGGCCTCGATGGTCTCGGGCCGGGTCTGTTCGTCGAGGCTGATGCCCACGCGCGTGTCACCCACCTTGCGCAGGTTCACACCCCGCGCCACGGCGGCCTCCATGACCGTCTTCTGCAGATGACCAACCTCGACCGTGATGGTGTCGAAGAACACTTCCGGCTCGACGGCAAAGCCCGCCTCTTCCAGACCGGCGGCCATGCGCGAGGTCTTGCGGTGCACCGATTGCGCGATGGCCTTGATGCCGTCGGGGCCGTGATAGACGGCATACATCGAGGCAATGACGGCCAGCAGCGCCTGCGCGGTACAGACGTTCGAGTTCGCCTTTTCGCGGCGGATATGCTGCTCGCGGGTTTGCAGGGCGAGGCGGTAGGCCTTGTTGCCGCGGCTGTCGATGCTGACACCGATGATCCGGCCCGGCATCGCGCGTTTCAGCTTGTCGGTGGTCGCCATGTAAGCCGCGTGCGGGCCGCCATAGCCCATCGGCACGCCAAAGCGCTGGGTCGAGCCGATGGCGATATCCGCGCCCATCTCGCCCGGTGACTTCAGCAGCGCCAGCGACAGGATGTCAGCAGCGACGATGGCGATGGCTTTGTGTTCATGCAAGGCGGCGATCTCGGCGGTGAAGTCGCGCACATGCCCGTGGGTGCCGGGATACTGAAAGATCGCACCAAAGACCGCGCCTGCTTCCAGTTGGTCGGGGTCGCCCACCTGCACGTCGATTCCCAGAGGTTCGGCGCGGGTTTTTATCACAGCGATGGTCTGCGGGTGGCAGTTGCGGTCGACAAAGAAGGCCGCGTTATTGGCTTTCGACCGACCACCACGCTTGGCCATCGCCATGGCCTCAGCCGCTGCGGTGGATTCGTCCAGCAGCGAGGCGTTGGCAACGTCCAGCCCGGTCAGATCGCTGACCATTGTCTGGAAGTTCAAGAGCGCCTCAAGACGGCCTTGGCTGATCTCGGGCTGATAAGGCGTATAAGCGGTGTACCAAGCCGGGTTTTCCAGAATGTTGCGCAGGATCGGCGCAGGCGTGGTGGTGCCGTAATAACCCTGCCCGATCAGCGAGGTCAGAACCTTGTTCTTGCTCGCCACCTCTTTCATGTAGAACAGCGCATCGCGCTCGGTCATCGCCGGACCCCAGTCCAGCGGCTCTTTCTGGCGGATCGCAGGTGGAATGGTGGCGTCGATCAGCTGATCCAGCGTCTTGAAGCCGATCACCTTGAGCATATCGCGCATCTCGGTCGGGCTGGGCCCGATATGGCGGCGGTTGGCGAAGTCATAGGCTTCGTAGTCGGTCAGTTTGAAAGCCATGTGTGCGCTCCTCACGGATAGGTCAGAGTCGGCGGAGGCTGCGGGAGCCTCCGGCGTGGGGTGAGGGCCGTCTTGGACTCGGTCCCGTGGACAGAGTCAGGCCCGAACGGGCGGAGCCCCGGAAACAGGACCCCAATTGAGAGTCAACCGATGAAGTCTTTGTAGCCGGCCTCGTCCATCAGATCTTCGAGCTGCGCGGCGTCTGCGATCTTGATCTTGTAGATCCACGCCTCGCCCTCGGGGTCTTCGTTCAGTGCGCCGGGGTTGTCGGCCAGCGCCTCGTTGACCTCGATGATCTCGCCATCAACCGGTGCATAGAGTTCCGAGGCCGCCTTGACAGATTCGATCACGCCGATCTCGCCGTCCTTGGCGAATTCCTCGCCTGCTTCCTGTTGTTCGACAAAGACCACATCGCCCAGCTGTTCGGCGGCATGTTTGGTGATGCCCAGAGTGGCGGTGTCGCCCTCAACGTTCAGCCATTCGTGTTCTTCGGAATAATAGGTTGCCATGGTCTCTTTCTCCTGACTTCAACGCTTGTAGTTCTGGGTGACGAAGGGCAGCGCCACGATCTCGGCCGGTTGCGGCTTGCCCCGGATGATCAGATTGACCGACTCGCCCGGCGTGCTGTGCGCCATGGCGACATAGCCCATCGCAACAGGTCCGCCGACCGTGGGGCCGAAGCCGCCCGAGGTGATCTGGCCGATTGTGGAACCGTCTGTGTTCTGGATTTCCACGCCCTGACGGGCGGGCGCGCGCCCCTCGGGCTTGATGCCGACCAACTTGCGCGCAGGCCCTTCGGCCAGTTCCTTCTTCACTCGGTCGGCGCCGGGAAATCCGCCCTCTTCCTTACGGCGTTTCTGAATGGCCCAGCCAAGGCTGGCTTCAATCGGCGAGGTGCTTTGGTCAATGTCATTGCCATAGAGGCACAGACCCGCCTCCAGCCGCAGGCTGTCGCGCGCGCCGAGGCCCGCCGGTTCGCAGTCTTCGTGAGCCAGAAAGGCTTTGGTGACCTCGATCGCTTTGTCTTCGGGGATGGAAATCTCATACCCGTCCTCGCCCGTATAGCCCAGACGCGAGATGCGGCATTCCACGCCGTTGATATCTGCCACCGTGGTTTCCATGAATTTCAGGTCACGGGCCGCAGGGCACAACTCGCCCACCACATCCTCAGCCTTCGGCCCCTGAACCGCCACCAGTGCCCGGTCGAAAATCTCGGTCACCTCAACGCCTTCAAGGTGTTCGCGCATATGCGGAATGTCCTGATGCCGCAGGGCCGCGTTCACCACCACAAAGTAATGATCGCCCGCATTCGACACGATCAGGTCATCCATGATCCCGCCGTCGGCGTTGGTAAAGAACCCATAGCGCGCCTTGCCCTCTTTCAGAGTCGCATAAGCCTGCGGGCACAGCGCCTCAAGCTTTTCACCCACATCCTCACCCCGCAGGATCACCTGGCCCATATGGCTGACATCGAACACCGCAGCCTTTTCGCGGCACTGTTTATGCTCACCCATAATCCCAAGCGGATATTGCACGGGCATCTCCCAGCCGGCAAAATCAACCATTTTGCCACCCAGTTCGACGTGCAGATCATACAAAGGCGTGCGCTTCGGTGCGTCTGTCATGGCGGATACCTTCTTTCGTATCTAATGGTCGGAACGCATGCCTGTCAGTCTGACCCAAGCTGCATATTTTGCAACGATTCAGCCCCGGTGTTTTGGCACTTCATCGCCAACGGGACAGGCCTGTATACGGGCGTATGCATCAATAATGTTCCTATAGGAAACTTTTTTCCGTTAGGCAACACTCGATCTGCCGACGTCGGTCAACTTCAGCATGCGCGGGAAGACACGTCCTTGTTGACGACTGTTTACCCCAAGCCAAACCGCTGGAAAATTTGTATTTTCACCGCGCCTTATCGCGCAGCCGCCCCGAGCGCCTGAACGGCATGATCCAGCACATTGAGACCTGCAATCAGGTCATCCTCGGCGGTGTCCTCGGCAAAATCATGGCTGATTCCGTTGATCGAGGGCACAAACAGCATCGCAACCGGCATCAGACGCGAGACATTGGTGGCGTCATGCAAAGCCCCCGATGGCATCCTGCGCCATTTGCCCGGCGCGACCGCCTGTGCCCCGCTTTCCAGCGCCTTGCGCAGGGTGGAATCCATGCTCACCGGCTCCAACCCCAGCATCGGGCCGTAGTCCAGTGTCATGCCAAGTTCCTCGGCCACCTGCTGCGCGGTGGCGCGGATGATCTCTTCCATGCGCAACAGACGGTCAGAGTCACCATCGCGCCATTGCATCGAAAACCGCACGCGTCCCGGCACAATGGAGGAGGCGTTCGGGTGCAGATCTACATGCCCGATGGTCCAGACCGTTTGCGGCGTCACCACATTGCGGAACCGGTCATTGAGCCGCGTGTTGAACAGCGACAGAGCCTGAAACGCATCGCGGCGCAGGTGCATCGGCGTGGTGCCTGCGTGGTTCTGCTGCCCCTCAAACGTGATGCGCATGTCGCGGATACCGACGATATCCGTCACCACGCCGATCTGTTCACCTGCCGCATCCAACGCCGGACCCTGTTCGATATGCATCTCGATGAAACCACTGAACCGGGTCGGATCGACAAAATCCTGCGCCATGTCGGCCATCGACGCCCGCGCCGCGGCAAAGCTGACGCCAGCGCCGTCGGTCAATCCGTCGCCTTTTTCAAGCAGCAAACCGCCCGACCAGACCGCCGAGCCGGTGGTAACGCCGAACCGTCCCTCTTCGTCCTGAAAACTGACGACCGAGACCGGACTGTCGCTGGATCGCGCGATCTCAAGCGCAGCGATGACGCCCAACGCGCCATCCAGCCAGCCGCCTTCGGGCTGGCTGTCGGAATGGGATCCCATCAGCAGCGACGGCCCGTCCGTCAGGCCGAACAGATTGCCGACCGGGTCGAAATGCGGCGTCAGGCCCGCCTCGGCCATACGCGTGGCCAGCCACTGGCGTGCGGCGATGTCAGCCTCGGAATAGGCCGGACGGACGACACCCTTGCCAACACCTGATGCTCCAAAGCTGCGCAGTTTGTGCAGATCGGCCAGAAATCGGTTTTCGTCTATCGCCATGACACTCCCCCTTGTTCGGGCCAACCATAGCGCCCGACCGACAAGGTGCAATCACCGTTCGATTTTTGCCAAACCCCTCTGGTCCCGACCCCGAACCTGCCCTAAGACTTGCCCGCAAGAGGGACCGTCATGTCATATATCACACTGGTGCGCCACGGGCAGGCCAATACAACCGCGCGGGATGAGCAAAGCTATGACCGGCTCAGCGATCTGGGTCACCAGCAGGCGCGCTGGCTGGGGGCGCATCTGCGCGATACCCAGCGTCATTATCCGCGTGTCTATTGCGGCACGCTGAACCGGCATGTGGAAACCGCGACCAGCATGGGGCTGGCAGACCCGATCCGCGACGCGCGCCTGAACGAGATCGAGTATTTCACCCTCGCGCAGCTTTTCCAGCAGCAACACGGCGTCGAAATCCCCACTGATCGCGAAGGGTTTGTCGAACATCTGCCGCGCACCTTCGCCGCCTGGTCCAAGGGCGAGATCGCCGACGCACCCGAAACGTTCGATCAGTTCGAAACCCGCGTCCGCGACGCCCTGCGCGAGATCGGGACCGAGGGCGGGCCGGCCATCGTTGTGACCTCGGGCGGGTTGATCTCGATGGTGGTGCGGCAGGCAATGGGGCTGGATATCCCGTCGATGGCGCGCGTGGCGCTTGCCATCATGAACACGTCGATGCATCGTCTGCACCCGATTGGCACGCAGCTGAGCCCGGTTCTGTTCAACGCGGTGCCCCATCTGGAAGCACCCGACCGGCAGTTCGCGCAAACCCACCTGTAAGGAGGCCCTGTATGCAGCTTTATTACGCCCCCGGTACCATTTCCGTTGCCGTGGCCATCGCGCTGGAAGAGGCAGGGCTTGAGTACGAAGCGGTCAAGCTGAACTTTGCAGACGGCGAGCAGACCAAACCGGCCTATCACCAGATCAACCCCAAGGGCCGGGTCCCGGCGCTGGTGGTTGACGGAGGCATCCTGACCGAAACCGGCGCGCTGCTGGACTATGTGGCAACGGTTGCGCCGGACGCCGGTCTGGTTCCTACCAATCCGGTGATGGCCGGGCGCATGCGCGAGGTGATGTATTACCTCGCCTCCACCATGCATGTGAACCACGCGCACAAGATGCGCGGGCACCGCTGGGCCGACAAGAAATCCAGCTGGAAGGACATGAAAGACAAGGTCGCACAGACGATGACGGCGTCTTGTGCGTATATCTCGTCAAACGGCCTGCGCGGCCCGTTTGTACTGGGCGAGGCGTTCTCGTTGGCCGATGCTTATCTTTATGTAGTGTGCAGTTGGTTGGAGGGAGACGGCGTGGATGTCGCGGCGTTTCCCAAGATCATCGCTTTCCGCGAAGCGATGGAGGCGCGGCCTTCGGTTCAGGCCGTGCGCGCTGCAGGCATGCTCTGACAAAAGGACTGATAATGACACATCTTTGGGTCCGGGCAGAACAGCGCCCGAACGAGGAACGGGTCGGGTTGACCCCCGAAGGCGCCGCCGCGCTGATCGCGGCAGGCATCCGTGTGACGGTCGAGGAAAGCTCTGTCCGTGCCATTCCGCTGGATGGCTACAAGCAGGCTGGCTGCGAGATCGCGGCTGAGAATTCATGGCCCAAGGCTCCACAGGATGCGATCATCTTTGGCCTCAAGGAACTGCCCGAGGACGGCACCCCTCTGCCCCACCACCACATCATGTTTGGTCATGCGTATAAAGGCCAGCATTCCGGGCGCGCGCTGTTGGACCGGTTCAAGGCCGGGGGCGGTACGCTTTATGATCTGGAATACCTCGTGAATGAAGACGGCCGCCGGGTTGCCGCCTTTGGCTATTGGGCAGGATATGCGGGCGCGGCGGTCACGCTGAAAACATGGGCCGCGCAGCAACGCGGACAGGAATGCCCGCCAGTTGGCGTCTATGCCAACAAAGACGCCCTGAACGCCGAATTGCTGGCCGAGTTGGACGCCACCGGCGCCGACCGCCCCTCCGCGATCGTCATAGGTGCGTTGGGCCGTGTTGGCACAGGTGCCGCAGATATGTGCGAAGCGATAGGCGTCCCCGTCACGAAATGGGACATGGCCGAAACCGCGAGCGGCGGCCCGTTTCCCGAGATAATGGCCCACAACCTGTTCCTGAACTGCATCTTCGCCCGCCCCGGCACACCGGTCTTTGTCCCGCGTGAGGCGCTGACCGCGCAGCGCAAACTGACCGCCATCGGCGACGTGGCCTGCGATCCGGACAGCGATTACAACCCGGTGCCAGTCTATGACCGGGCGACCACATGGGACGCGCCCGCCCTGCGCGTAGCCGCTGACCCGGTGATGGACGTGATGGCCATCGACAACCTGCCCTCAATGCTGCCGGTCGAAAGCTCGGAAGACTATGCCGCGCAACTGCTACCCTCGCTGCTGACGCTCACCGATCTGGACAGCGGCGTCTGGGGCCGGGCAGAAGCAACCTACAAAACTCATATTGAAGGGATCTGAGCGATGACGATTCACTGGTGTGGCACCGGCCTGTCGGCCATCCCCGGCCTGCGCCGCCTGATCGAAGGCGGGCACAAGGTGACCGTCTGGAACCGGACCACCAAGAAAGCCAAGGCCGAGGTCGGAGACCTGACCGACGACATCCGCGCCTTCGACATTGAAGCGCTGGGTAAGGTTCTGGAACAGGGCGACGTCATTGTCTCGATGCTGCCCGGCGACTGGCACGTCCCGCTGGCAGAACTGGCGATCGCAAAAGGCGCAAACTTCGTCTCATCCTCCTACATCGCCCCCGAGATGCGCGCGCTGGACGACAAAGCGCGTGAGGCCGGTGTGGCGCTGGTCAACGAAGTGGGTCTTGACCCCGGCATCGACCACCTGATGGCGCACGCTCTGGTCGCAGACTACCGCGCCTCGGACGCATTCGATCCGCAAAACCACCTGAGTTTCATCTCTTATTGCGGTGGCGTGCCAAAGAACCCCAATCCGTTTCGGTACAAGTTTAGCTGGTCGCCGCTGGGCGTGCTCAAAGCGCTGCGCTCGCCGTCGAAATCGATCCGCGACTACGCCCCGCTGGACGTCGCCCGCCCCTGGGACGCGATCAGCAGCTATATCGCGCCGCTGCCCACGCCGGAAAGCTTTGAAGTCTATCCAAACCGGGACTCCCTGCCCTTCATGCAGGAATACCAGTTCGAGGATCACTGGACCGTCAAGGAATTCGTCCGTGGCACCCTGCGCCTGAATGGCTGGGCCGATGCGTGGTCGGACGTCTTTGCCGAGATCGAAACCCTGTCCGGCCCGGAAGGCGACGCCCGCCTGAAAGAGATGTCCGATCAGTTCTGGGCGGAAAACGCCTATGACGAAGGCGAACCCGACCGCGTGGTCCTGTGCGTGGGCCTCAAGGCCGAGCGCGACGGTATCCCCGTCTGGCACAAAACCTATGTCATGGACGCCTGGGGCGACGCGCGCGGCACCGCGATGGCGCGTCTGGTATCGGTTCCGGTCTCGCTGGCGGTCGAAGCGGTTCTGAACCGCGCCATCCCGGCTGGTGTGCACGCCGCCCCTAGCGATCCGAAGCTGGTGCAAGGCTGGATGGCTGAGATCGACACGCTGGCGCAACATCTGCAGATCGTGGATCACCTGACCTAAGACAGCAAAAAGCCATTCCAGAGGGTCTGGAATGGCTTTCATTGGTCATCTTTCAGCATGTTACCGCTTTCTTATGTCCCCTTTGCAGGGCCTTCAGATATATCGCTCGATCGTGTCCTCGATGTCGCTGCGATTGATGCCAAGCTCTGACAGGTGCTGATCCGACAGGCTGTCCAGATACTGCGCGGCTCGCACAATATCGGCAGAGACCGAACGGATGCGCATGGCCCGGTCGAACAGCAGCAAAGCACTTGCCGCGGGGGTTGGATGATTGGTCGGCTGAATAACATCGAACATGGGGCGTTCCCTTCTTGTCTGTGTCGTTGGGTGCAGGGTGCAATGGCTTTACTGGCGATAGGGGACACCACCATAGACGCTCTGATACGCGCGCTGATTGATGTCTTCGGGGGCAATCCCGATGTCTTTCAGCTGCGCGTCAGTCAGGCTTTCCAGCTCACGCGCCGTTTTGGCAACAAGCCGGCGGCGAAACGTTTCGACCTTTGTTTCGGCATAGTTCGCAAACAAGCCCGAAAAGAACAGTCCGCCCAGAGGCTTTGCGGTATGTGCATAGGTCATCAGATTTCCTCCAAATCCAAGTTTTGCGTTGCGTCACAAAACAGATAAAGGAGGCCCGCGTTAACGCGGCCAAACCAGACAATTAAAATTTGTTAATCTTTCTCAAGCCCCGGGTAGTGCCCAACAGGATCCTTCATCTGGCCAAAAATATCCCGGGGTGCGCGAGGGGCTGGCCCCTCGCTCCGAGGAATTCAACCAGCGCCTACATCAGATCGTTTTCGATATCCTCAGCCGATATTCCCAAGGCGTCCAATCCGTTCTCAAGATGGTCAGACAGATGCGGCGTTCCGATCAGATAGTCCGCGCACGGGGTCGAGGCCTCGGATTTTGCGGTGGCGATGGCCTCGGCCAGATCTTCAGCGAAAAAGCTTTCGCGACCGATCCACATGACAGCGACCAGTTCCGCCTGCTCATCCTCGCCCATCCGGTCGATGAATGCGCGCAATTCGCCCTCGGCGCGATCCAGTTCACGCCCCATCATCGCGACCTGAGCGATCTTTCTTGCCGAGATTTCCAACATAACCCAACTCCTCGTGTTCGCGGTGTTGGACTTATCTGAACCATTCCCGGTGGCCTGAGTCTTTGATCTCACGCAAAAGACGACGACAGCGCATCGGATTTACCGATGCGCGCGCGAGATTGGCTGCTCGGGCACCGGCGCGCGGCGGAACGGGCGGAACCGCGCCTTCTTGGCCCATAATTTCAGCGCCTGCCACAGGATCAGAAACATCGTGCGGCGGGCTCCGAAAGGCCGCCGTATCAACGACGTCAGAATGACCCCGTTGGTCAAGGGCTGCCGGGGTCCGGTCAGGGTGGCGATCAGCCCGCCTTTTTCACGGCCATAGTCGATCCAGACACCCACCCGATCCGGGCGATAGTCGAACCGAAAGGTATAATCCCCTTCGATCTTCTGAAACGGCGACACGTGCATCAGCTTATCCGCAACGATCCGGTCCGACGGGCCAATCGGCGCAAAATTGGGCTTATGGCACAGATAACTGTGGCGGGTGCCGAACGTGTTCGTCACCTCAGCAACCACGGTGAACAGCTGATCTTCGGCGTCGAAACAGAACCAGAAGCTGACCGGGTTGAACACATGTCCCAGAACGCGCGGTTGGGTCAGCAGCTCGACCCGCGCAGGTTGCGCAATATCCATCGCATCGAACTGCTCGCGCAGCCAGACGGCACCGCGCCCTTGTTTCGGGGGGCCGCCATGGTCCCGGCTGCGCCAGTTGACGACATTGGCCCGGTCAATGGAAAACAGCGCCGGGGTGTCCAAACGGGCTTCGGGGTCCAGCAGGATGTAATCGACGGAATAGCGGAACGCGTTATCAATCGCACCTTTGCGGCCGTGATAGGTGTGCCCTGCGATATGATCGACCCTGCTCATCCGTTTCCTGACGCGTCTGTAAACTGTTCAAACCGCTTTTGTTTTCGCCTGAACACGCATGTAAATACTACGTAATACGAATTTTCGCAGATCAAAAAATTTCACAAAGTGATCCGCCTTGGGCTGGCCCGCGTAATGTGGTTATGTTTACCGAGATCGATACCGTGACCTTGGATGAACCGGTGGGCGACCGCCCCGCACAGAAACCTTGGCGCGCGAAGAAACGCATCAGGGGCAGACCGGTGAACCGAGCGAACGGCAGTTGTGACACCAGAACCGAATGGGTGGGCCATGTGTCCCGCATTCGGGATGCGCAGGATCAGGCGGCCTTTGCCGAGCTGTTTCAGCATTTCGCGCCGCGGATCAAAGCGTTCCTGATGAAATCGGGATCGGATGCCGCCCTGGCCGAGGAGTGCGCGCAAGAGGTGATGGCGACCTTGTGGCACAAGGCGCATCTGTTCGATCCGACCCGCGCGACTGTGGCCACATGGGTGTTCACGATCGCAAGGAACAAGCGCATCGACGTTCTGCGCAAGCAACGCCGCCCCGAGCCCGAAGATTTGGGATGGGGTCCCGAGGCCGAGCCGGACCAGGACGACGTGATTGCGTTGCAACAGGAAACCGCGCAGCTGCGGGACGCGTTGACCGCGTTGCCAGAGGCGCAAAGACAGCTGATCGAGAAAGCCTATTTCGGCGATCTGAGCCATCGAGAGATTGCATCTCAGACCGGGCTGCCACTGGGCACGATCAAATCGAGGATACGGCTGGCGCTGGATCGCCTGCGCCATGCGATGAACTGAGATGATGAAGATGAGCAAGGAAATCAAACATCACCTGACGGACGAGCTGCTGATGGCCTATGCCGCAGGCACCCTGCCCGAGGCGTTCGACCTGATGGTCGCCACGCATCTGTCGCTATGCGATCACTGTCGCGCTCGGGCGGAAAGCTTTGACGCCGTGGGCGGGCATGTTCTGGAGGATCAGAACGCGGGCGTGCAGATGACCGAGAATTCTCTGGCCGCGACCATGGCCCTGATTGCCCAGGGCGCGCCGATGACCAAGGCCAAGCGACCGGGCTGTGCGGTTCTGCCTGCCCCGCTGCAGGATTATGTGGGCGGTGACGTCAACGATATCAAATGGCGTCCGATTGGCATGGGGGTGAAACAGGCCATTCTGCCGACCACGCGCGAGGCCACGGCGCGTCTGCTGTTCATCCCCGCCGGATGCGCAGTGCCCGATCACAGCCATAATGGTATGGAACTGACCATGGTTCTGCAGGGCGCATTCTCGGATGAGGTGGATCATTTCGCCCGTGGCGATGTCGAGATTGCAGATGAAGATCTGCATCACACCCCGACCGCAGACATGTCCGAGGATTGCATCTGTCTGGCCGTGACCGATGCGCCGCTCAAGTTCAACAAACTGATGCCGCGCCTGTTTCAGCCCTTCTTACGCATCTGAGCGGTCGGGGCGTTCTGTGCTGCACCGCCCAGAGCCACAGAGGAGACTGTTATGATGAAACTTCTGATTTTGGCTGCTGCGTTGATCGGGCTGTCCACGGCGGCTTTTGCGCAGCAAGCTGCGGATGTCAGGTTTCAGCCGGGCAATTTCGGGACGATGGTCAGCGGTACGATCATTGGTGACGAGTATTTTGATTATAGGCTGGGCGCAAAGGCGGGTCAGGAAATTTTTGCCGATCTCAAGGTCAGCGACACCAATGGCAACGGCGTGATCTATTTCAACATTCTGTCACCGGGCAGCGATGGCGTTGCGATCTATAACGGGTCAATCAATGGCAATACCGCCCGGATCGACCTGCCCGAGGACGGAGAGTACACCATCCGCGTCTACCTGATGGGCAATGACCGCGATACCGGCAAGACGGTCGGTTACAATCTGGACCTGTCGATCCAGTAGCGCCTAACCCTCGGTCTTGCCCAGCGGCACCACGTTGGTGTGATCCTCAGGCGCAAGTTCCTCGAAATCGAAATTGTCCAGCCGCTGTGCCCGACGCCCGGCCTTTTCCGCGCTGATCTTGATTTCCGAAATATCCTTGGCCGCCTGCCCGAAATGGCGATCCAGGTTCGAGACACGCTCACCCAACCGGTCCACATCCTTGTGCAGCATCCCCAGCTCTTTACGGATCGCACCCGCCTGTTCCCGCATCCGCGCGTCTTTCAGGATCGCGCGCATGGTGTTCAGCGTCGCCATGCAAGTGGTGGGCGACACGATCCAGACGCGTTTGGAAAAACTCTCTTGCACCAGTTCGGGGAATTTGGCGTGTAGCTCGGCATAGACCGCCTCGGAGGGCAGAAACATCAGCGCGCCATCGGCGGTTTCACCATCCAGAATGTATTTCTCGGCAATGTCGTTGATATGCTTGCGCACCGTGCTGCGGAACATCTGCACCGCCGCTTTCAGCTCGGTATCATTGGTCGACCCGATCAGCGCCTCATAGGCCTCGAGCGGGAATTTACTGTCGATCACGATAGGGCCCGGCGGGTTCGGCAGATTGATCAGGCAATCCGCCCGCCGCCCGTTCGACAGCGTCGCCTGCAGCCGAAAGCTGTCCGACGGCAGTGCCTTGGACACGATGTCATTCAGCTGAATCTCTCCGAACGCGCCACGGGTTTGTTTGTTCGACAGGATATCCTGCAGCGACAGCACATCGCCCGACAGTTTGGTGATATTATCCTGCGCCTTGTCGATGGCGGCCAGACGTTCCTGCAATTGCGTCAGCGAGGTCGCGGTCTGTTTCGATGAGCCGTGCAGCGATTCCTTCATCCGTTCCTGCATCTCGGCCAGCGCACGCGCGGATTTCATCGCATTGTCCGCCAGCCGGTCATTCATCTGCTGCTGGACCGAGGACAGCCGCGATTCGACCGTCTGAATCACCTGCACCTGCGCATTGGCTTGCGTGTCCGAGACATGCTGCAATCCGCCGCGCAACTGCTCTTGCCCCTGCCCCAGCTGCTGCACATGCTGGCCCAGATGCGCCATTTGGCGCGCCAATGGCTCGGCCATCCGGGCAGACCGCTGCGCCGCCCGCAGAGACAGAAACAACAGCAACAGGATCAGCGCCAGAACCCCGCCCGCAATCAGGATCACAGGGTCGGTCAACGCATATTGGGTGCCTGCTATCTCAATCATCGCGACTCAGTTTGTTCTTGTTTTGTTTCAATTCTCTTAACCCGCACGCGATATCAAATCAACTGCGCCCGAACAGGCGTTCGATATCGGCCAGCTTCAGTTCGACATAAGTGGGCCGCCCGTGATTGCATTGGCCGGAATGGGGCGTCGCCTCCATCTCGCGCAGCAGGGCGTTCATCTCTTCGGCCCGCATCCGGCGGCCTGAGCGGACGGAACCATGGCAGGCGACTCGGGACAAGATCGCCTCGATCCGCGCCTGCACCATCTGGCTTTCGCCCTGATCGGCCAGTTCATCGAGGATGTCGAGGATCATAGCGCGCGCGTCAACTTCGCCCAGAATGGCCGGGGTCTCGCGTACCGCGATGGCCCCACCACCAAACGGCTCTAACGTCAGACCGAGGCGCGACAGGTCATCGGCCACAGCCAACAGGCGAGCGCAGTCGCCCTCGGACAGTTCGACAATCTCGGGGATCAGCAAAGCCTGCGCGGCCACCCCGTTTTCAGCCATCTGAGCTTTGAGCTTTTCATAGACCAGCCGCTCATGCGCCGCGTGCTGATCGACAATCACCATGCCATCGGCGGTCTGCGCGATGATGTAATTCTCATGCACCTGCCCGCGCGCCGCGCCCAAGGGTAGATCATCCGCCGGGGCTTCGGCGACGGGCGTGGGTTCCGGCACGGGCTCAACGACGCGACCGCTGTAGTCCTGCGACAGTTCCGCAAAGCCCGGGGATTGCGCCCGGTAAGCCGCCTGCCGCGCTGCAGCAGAGGGGCGTTCCATCTGATATACCCGCGCGGGCGCGTGCTGCGCCGGTTCAGGCCGCATCGCGCCCAAGGTCGCATTGGCAACGGTCGAGGAAGCGCGATGTCCCGCCTCTGCCAGAGCGTGCCGCAGAGCCGAGACGATCAATCCGCGCGCAACGCCAGGATCGCGGAACCGGACCTCGGATTTCGCGGGATGCACATTCACATCCACCAGCGTCGGATCGCAGTCGATGAACAAGGCCGCCGCCGGGTGACGGTCGCGGCTGAGGAAATCGAAATAGGCCGCGCGCAGGGCACCGGTCAGCATCTTGTCGCGCACCGGACGGCCATTGACGAACAGGTATTGCGCCACCGCAGCCCCGCGCGAATAGGTCGGTAACGCGGCGTAGCCAAAAAGGCGAATGCCCTCGCGCGTGGCGTCGATCTGCAAGGCATTCTCGGCAAACTCGCGCCCGATCACGCGGGCCAGACGGGCGTGCAATGCGTCAAATAGATCGCCATTCTCGCGGTCGGCGCGGAAGGTCACGCGCCCCTCGCCCCCGCCCGACACGTCGCGCAGAGTGAAGGTGATGGCGGGCTCGGCCATTGCCAGACGTTTCACGGTGTCGGTGATCGCCTGTGTCTCGGCCCGGTCGGTGCGCATGAATTTCAACCGTGCGGGGGTGGCAAAGAACAGGTCGCGCAGCTCGACCACAGTGCCCGAACGCAGGGCGGCTGGTTTCACTGCGTCCATCTTGCCGCCCGCGACGTGAATCTGCGCAGCGTCCGCTCCCGGCACGCGGCTGGTGATGGTCAGACGACCGACCGCACCCAAGGAAGGCAAAGCCTCGCCGCGAAACCCGAAGGTATGGATGTTCAGCAAATCCGAACCGTCGATTTTCGAGGTCGCATGCCGCGACAAGGCCAGCGGCAGGTCCCCGGAGGCTATACCGCACCCGTCATCGGTGACCCGAATCAAAGTCTTCCCCCCGTCCGCAATGTCGATGCCGATGCGGGTCGCGCCAGCGTCTATTGCGTTCTCGATCAGCTCCTTGACTGCCGAGGCCGGGCGTTCCACCACTTCGCCGGCAGCGATGCGGTTGATCGCCGCGTCGTCAAGCTGCCGAATAATGGGCCGATTTTCGTGTATATTGCGGTCTGCATGCACCATACCGCTATACCTAGCACGGTCACATGCGATTCTGCCACCGGTTTGAGACCTTCTTTCAAGCCTTGGAAAAAAGCAGTCCGGCCAGCGCGACCGCGCTTTTGAGGGGGGGAGCGCACGTTGCCGCAGCGGACCGGACTGACCTAAGTGAGTGGTGGTCATACGATTAACAATTGAAGATTCATTACCATGAGGTTTGGAAAAAATCTTGCCAAGAATTTCTCATTGTTTCCACTTGGCGGGGATTGGCCGAAATCAGGCGGAGCCGGTTGGCGTTAACGTGCCTGTCAAGCGGAACTTGGGGCGCCGGCCCGTTTGCGGCAGGGTCCGAACATCGCAGCGCCCGCCAGAATCACCCCCGAGATCGTTGCGATCATTCCGGCGGCGCTGACAGCATCGGCACCGCCCAGCCACAGCGGGCCGTAGCCTGCAAGGATATAGCCCGGAACTGCGGACCCGATGGCAAAAACAATGCTCCATGCGATCTGAGATTCCAGTCGATTGGTCATCATCCGCGCCGCAGCGGGCGGGCAGATGAACATGGCAATAACAATGATGGACCCGACCGCATCGAACGCGGCGACGGCCGCGATGGCGGCGACAATCACCAATGCAAAACCCAACAGGCCGGTGCGAATGCCGATGGTACGGGCGAACCCCTCATCGAAAGTTGAAATCTTGAGAGGCCGCCAGAGCACCCATGTAAAGGCAACAACCACCAGCAATGTCAGCCCGATGCGCGGCAGTTCCGGGGGCAACCCAGCAAGAGACTCGATATCCCAAAGCGACGCCCAGCCGGTGGCATCCAGCCAGATCAGGCTTTCCAGGTTGCCATAAAGCGCGTGTTCCACATCCAGATGCACGCTCGAGGTGTCGGTCTGTTCCAGCAACAGGACACCGGCCGCAAACATAGTGGTAAACACTACACCCATCGCGGCACCCGGCTCGATCTGCCCCAGCCGCCTGATCGCCTCAATCATCACCACGGCGACCACGGCCGCGCCGGCTGCGCCCAGCATCATGGGCCAGGTCGAAATCGCTCCGGTCAGGATAAAGGCCACAACGATCCCCGGAAGAACCACATGGCTGATCGCGTCACCGATCAGGGCCTGACGCCGCAGCACCAGAAAGTTACCCGGCAGGGCACACGCAATGGCCGCGAAGGTGCCGATCAGCAAGGGTGTCAGCGACAGTGCGACAAACTCTTCTCCGGTCATGCGGGCACCCCCTGTGGGCCACCAATCCGGCGGTCGATCTCGGCGATCTGATCGCGGGTCAGCACCGTCTCGATGTCGCGCAACCCGTCATAGAGCGCTGCCGTCGCCTCATGCGCCTGATCAGCCCGCACGATGTCCCACCGTTTCTCGTCACGCAGGGCTTTGGCGGCACGGGCCTTTCCAGCCTCGGTCGCCACCCCGTCTGCGCGGGCCAGACCGGCCCGGCGCAGCAGGCGCAATGTCAGCGGTTCATATATCTTTTGGCCCTGCGCCAGTGCCAGAAGGCCTTGCCGGATATGAACCCGACGCTGGAACTTGAGATGCCGCAAAACTGCGGCCAACACACCACGCACGGGTGCCAGCAACATGGAAATGGCAAACAGCGCAAAAGCAACCAGCACAATGATCGGGCCTGTTGGCAGGTTGGGGGCCGAAGCGGACACCGCCGCGCCCACAAACCCCGAGACCCCACCCATCAGCCCGGCCAACAGCACAACCTGGTCGGACCGCTCGGTCCAGAAACGGGCGGTGACCGGTGGGATGATCAGCAAGGCCACGATCAGGATCAGACCGACGATCTTCAGGCCAACCACAGTCACCGCCATCACAAGCCCCATCATCGCAAGGTCAATGCAGTGGACCTGCACCCCTCGCGCGGCGGCATATTCCGGGTCAAACGCAACAAGGGTCATCGGACGGCGGATGATCATCACAAGGATCAGCGTCGCAGCCCCGCCCAGCGCGATGATCAGCGCATCAGCCCAGAGCATCCCGGCGGTCGAGCCCAGCAGGAACCCTTCAAGCCCGGCCTGCCGCCCCACACCCAGAGTCTGGATCACGGTCAGAAGAACAATGCCAAACCCAAAGAACACCGATAAAACCGCGCCGATCGCGGCATCTTCGGCCAGCCGCGTATGGCGGGTCAGCCAGTTCATGCACAAAAGCCCCACCCATGCAGACAGGGCAGAGCCGGCCAGCAAGCCGATCAGATTGCGCCCATCGCCGCCAAAGGCGACCAGGACCAGAAAGGCCAGGCACACTCCGGGCAGGGTCGCATGGCTGATCGCATCGCTGACCAGCGCACGTTTGCGCAGAAACAGGAAAGTGCCGGTGACACCGGCTGACACGCCCAGCAGACACGCCCCGATGGCAACCAGCGAGGCGTTATAGCCCAGCTGAAGGGTCAGGGCATCCCACAGCATGTCTTACCCCAGCGCGCGCGAAATCTGGTCGATCTGGGCGGTGGCCAGACGGCCTCCGTATGCCGTTTGCAAGGCCTCTGCCGTGAATGCCTCGGCCACCGGACCTTCGGCAACTTTGCGGGTGTTGATCAGGAAGACATGGTCGAAATAGTCGGTGACCGTGGCGAGGTCGTGATGCACGACAACAACGGTTTTCCCGGCTTCTTTCAGCGATTTCAGAACGGCAATAATCGCCTTTTCCGTTGCGGCATCCACACCGGCAAAAGGTTCATCCAGCAGGTACAGATCAGCCCCCTGCGCCAAAGCACGGGCAAGGAACACGCGCTGTTGCTGCCCGCCCGAAAGCTGCCCGATCTGGCGATCCGCAAAATCGCGCATACCGACCCGGTTCAGACAATCCATGGCGCATGAGACATGGCGGGCCCGAACCCGGCCCAGCAGGCCAAGCTCCCGAGACAACCCCATCAGAACCACATCGATCACGCGGGTCGGAAAATCCCAATCGACGCTGGCGCGCTGAGGCACATAGGCGATGCGGGCGCGTTGTTTCTCGATCGGAGTGCCGAACACAGTGACCTGCCCCGACAGCGCGGGCACAATCCCCAGCGCGGCTTTCAGAAGCGTCGATTTACCCGCGCCGTTTGGTCCGATGATTGCTGTCATCGCACCTGGCTGCACGGTCATGTCGACCGAGAACACGGCCGGTTTCTGACCGTAAGAGACGGTCAGACCGCGTATGGCCAGCGGGCTATGGTCGAGACCACTGTCGTGAACCGCTTCGCCCTGATGTGTGGCTAGCTCCAGCATCACTCAGAACCCCGCCGACAAGCTGTCATTCATACCGCGTTCGGGCACATCCGCGCCCAGCGCCCCGGCAATCACGGTCATGTTGTGATCCAGCATCCCGACATAGGTGCCTTCGTAGGTGCCCGGCTCGCCCATCGCATCTGAATACAGTTCGCCACCGACGGTGACCTCGTGCCCTTTGGCCGCCGCGCCTTCAATCAGCGCCCGCATGGACCTGTCCGACACCGAGCTTTCGACAAACACGGCGGTGATCTGACGGTCGACCAGCAGGTCAACAAGTGCGCCAATCCGGTTCAGGCCAGCCTCGGACTGAGTCGAGATGCCCTGAATGCCCAGAACTTCAAATCCGTATTCCGCACCGAAATAACCAAAAGCATCATGCGCCGTGACCAGAACACGACTGTTATCGGGAACCTCGGCAAGAACGCGGTTGCCATAGGCGTGCAGAGCATCAATCTGCGTCAGCAAGACTTGGGCGTTGGCTTCAAACAGATCAGCCGCCTCGGGGCGCGTTTGTGTCAGCGCTTTTTGCACTTCGATCACAACATCGCGCCACAAAACCGGACTCATCCACAGATGAGGATCGTACTTGTCGGCATAATCGTCATGGGCGCGCAGTGTGGTTTTGTCGACACCCTCTGCGACGGCGACCACATTGCGTTTCCGCCCGAGATCATGAAAGAAATCTTCCATCTGAGCTTCGAGATAAAGCCCGTGCCACAACACCAGATCCGCACGGGTCATTGCCACGATATCACTGCGGGTCTGGCGATATGCGTGAGGGTCAACTCCGGGACCCATCAGCCCTTTGACCTCAACCTGATCCCCACCCACCTGATGCACAGCATCCGCGATCATGCCGGTGGTGGCTACCACTTTCAAAGGCGCATCGGCCCATGACGCCATCGGCAAGGCAACAAGGGCCGTTAGGGCAGAAAAAAAAGTGCGGCGAATCATTTGTGACCTCGGGTGAGCATCTCTGTTAGAATGAATATGCGAACCATTCGCAAATTAGTCAATGCTTCTGCGAGTCATTCGCAGGAAACCTGTCTTTTTGTCCATTTGGTCAAAAAATTCACTCCTGAGCTGGCAGTTTGCCTTTCATTTACCCGCAACCCATGCGATTTTGGCGCAAACCTCCCAAAGGATGTGAAGATGGAAACGCAGAGCTCAGACAGCCCCGTGCGCACCGCGCATCTGCCGCAAGTGACCGAACCCCGGAATCCGGGCATGGAACTGGATCTGGACTGGGTGCGCGCCCTGCAGGCCAACACCTCGGCCATTGAACGCCGCGCGGCGACCCTGCCGGGGCGGCGGTCGGTGAAGAAAGATTATCAGGCCGCATGGTTGCTGAAGGCAATCACGATGATCGACCTGACCACGCTGGCGGGCGATGACACCGTGGGCCGTGTGCGCCGCCTGTGCGCCAAGGCCCGCCAACCGGTTGCGCCCGCGCTGTTGCAGGCGATGGACATACCGCCGATCACAACCGGCGCGGTCTGCGTCTATCACGACATGATCGAACCCGCCGTTGCAGCGCTGAAGGGCACCGGCATCCCGGTGGCTGCCGTCTCCACGGGCTTCCCGGCGGGTCTGTCGCCCTTCCATCTGCGCGTGGCCGAGATCGAGGAAAGCGTGAAGGCCGGAGCCGAGGAGATCGACATCGTGATCTCGCGCCGCCACGTGCTGTCCGGCGATTGGCAGGCTTTGTATAATGAGATGAAAGCCTTCCGTGCCGCCTGCGGTGATGCGCATGTAAAGGCCATTCTGGCCACCGGAGAACTGGGCAGCCTGCGCAACGTCGCCCGCGCCTCGGTCGTGTGCATGATGGCGGGGGCGGATTTCATCAAGACCTCGACGGGCAAGGAAAGCGTCAATGCGACCCTGCCCGTGTCACTGGTGATGATCCGCGCGATCCGCGATTTTTATGACCGCACCGGGTATCGTGTCGGCTACAAACCGGCGGGCGGGATTTCAAAAGCCAAGGATGCGCTGGTTTATCTGTCGCTGATCAAGGACGAGTTGGGCAACCGCTGGCTGCAGCCGGACCTGTTCCGCTTTGGGGCCTCATCCCTGCTGGGCGATATTGAACGGCAATTGGAACATTATGTCACCGGAGCCTATTCTGCCGGTTACCGCCATTCACTCGGCTGAGCCTGTAGCGACGTCAGAACAGTGAGTATTTGGGAAAAGATGAAGTCATGAGCGTTACAGAAATCTTCGAAACCATGGACTATGGCCCCGCCCCCGAAAGCGCGGCGGAAGCGCTGGCCTGGCTGGTCGATCAGGGCGATAAATTCGGCCACTATATCGACGGGGGGTTCACCAAACCGGGCAAAGGGTTCGAAAGTCGCAACCCGGCGACCGGAGAGGTTCTGGCCAAGCTGACGCAAGCCAAGCAAGGGGACGTGGACGCTGCGGTCACCGCAGCGCGTAAGGCGCAACCCAAGTGGGAGAAGCTGGGCGGCGCGGGGCGGGCGCGGTACCTTTATGCCATTGCACGGCTGTTGCAGAAGCATGCGCGGCTGTTTGCGGTGCTGGAGAGCATGGATAACGGCAAGCCGATACGGGAATCCCGTGACATCGACATTCCGCTGGCACAGCGGCATTTCTATTACCACGCGGGTATGGCGCAACTGATGGAAAGCGAGTTGCCGGACGCGCAGGCACTCGGTGTTTGTGGGCAGATCATCCCGTGGAACTTCCCATTGCTGATGCTGGCGTGGAAGATCGCGCCTGCGCTGGCGATGGGGAATACGGTGGTTCTGAAACCGGCCGAATACACTTCGCTGACCGCGTTGCTGTTCGCCGATATCTGCACGCAAGCCGGGCTGCCCAAGGGCGTCGTCAATATCGTCACCGGCGATGGTGCGGTGGGCGAGATGATCGTGAACGCCGACGTGGACAAGATCGCCTTTACCGGTTCGACTGTTGTGGGGCGGCGTATTCGGGAGGCAACGGCAGGTTCCGGCAAGGAACTGACGTTGGAACTGGGCGGAAAGTCTGCCTACATTGTGTTCGACGATGCGGATATCGATTCCGCCATCGAAGGTCTGGTCGATGCGATCTGGTTCAATCAGGGTCAGGTCTGCTGTGCCGGATCACGCCTTTTGGTGCAGGAAGGCATCGCCGACCGTTTCCACGACAAACTGCGCGCGCGGATGGATGGCTTGCGCGTTGGCGACCCGCTGGACAAATGCATCGACGTTGGCGCGGTTGTCGATCCGGTGCAGTTGCAGACGATCAAAAGCATGGTCGAAAGCAACACGGTTGGGCATGTGCATCAGGCTGCCTGCGAATTGCCTGCAAATGGCTGCTACTACCCACCGACGCTGATCTCGGGCCTTGAGACCTCAGACCCGCTGATGCAGGAGGAGATCTTTGGCCCGGTGCTGGTGTCCTCGACCTTCCGTACTCCGGCTGAGGCGGTCGAGCTGGCCAACAACACCCGCTATGGGCTGGCCGCGACGGTCTGGACCGAGAATGTGAACCTTGCGCTGGATATCGCGCCCAAGCTGGTCGCAGGCGTAGTCTGGGTGAATGCCACCAACCTGTTCGACGCCGCCGCGGGATTCGGCGGCGTGCGCGAAAGCGGTTTTGGCCGCGAAGGCGGTTGGGAAGGTCTGACGGCCTATACCAAACCCAAATACAAAGCCAAGCCGCTGGCGAAACTCGAAGCGGCCACAGGCGAAGGCGCGCCAGTCGATCCCATCGACCGCACCGCCAAGATGTATGTCGGCGGCAAGCAGGCGCGGCCCGATGGCGGCTATTCAAAACCCGTCTGGGGCAAAATCGGCCTATTGGGCCATGTGGGTCTTGCCAACCGCAAGGACGTGCGTAACGCGGTTGAGGCCGCCGCAGGGGCCAAAGGTTGGTCCAAAACCACCGGCCATCTGCGGGCGCAAATCCTGTATTACATCGGCGAGAACCTCTCGGCCCGCGCCAGCGAATTTGCCGCGCGTATCGATGGCATGACCAGTGGCAAGACCGGCGCGAAAGAGGTGGACGCCTCGATCCAGCGCCTGTTCACCGCCGCAGCCTGGGCTGACAAATATGACGGTCAGGTGCATGGCGTCCCGATCCGGGGCGTTGCCATCGCGATGAAGGAACCCGTTGGCGTGATCGGTGCGCTCTGTGCGGATGAGGCACCGCTGCTGGGTCTTGTCTCTGCCATGGCCCCCGCAATTGCGATGGGCAACCGGACGGTTCTGGTGGCATCCGAGCCTTATCCGTTGGCCGCAACCGATTTCTACCAGATCCTGGAAACCTCGGACGTGCCAGCGGGCGTGGTCAACATCCTGACCGGCAGCCACGCTGAATTGGCGAAACCTCTGGCCTCGCATCTGAACGTGGATGCAGTCTGGTCGTTCTCGTCCACCGATCTGTCGAAAGAGATCGAGGCCGTGTCTGCCGGGAACCTTAAGCGCACATGGGTCACTAACGCGACGGCAATGGACTGGAGCATGGACCATTCGCGCCGCTTCCTGCAGGCTGCGACCGAAGTGAAAAACATCTGGGTGCCCTACGGCGAATAGGGTACCCGCATCAGCGGAGGCCCATATGGATTTCTCAGGACAAACCGTCATCGTTATCGGCGGCACCAGCGGTATCAACCGAGGCATTGCCGCGGCTTTTGCGGCCTCGGGTGCCAAGCTGGCCGTGGCCAGCCGGTCGCAGGACAAGGTGGATGATACCGTCGCCGCGCTGAAAACTGCTGGCGCGCAGGACGCCATCGGCGCGGCATTTGACGTGCGCGATCCGGACGAGGTGGCCGCGGGCTTGAAACAGTTCCACGACACGATTGGGGATTTCGACGTCCTGGTCTCGGGCGCGGCGGGGAACTTTCCTGCGCTGGCAGCCGAAATGTCCGTAAATGCATTCAAAACCGTGATCGATATCGATTTGATGGGCACTGTCCATGTGATGAAAGGGGCTTATCCTTACCTCAAACGACCCGGTGCCAGTATCATCAACATCTCGGCCCCACAGGCATTTCTACCCTATGAAGGACAGGCTCATGTCTGCGCCGCCAAGGCCGGAGTCGACCAGATCACCCGCACCTTGTCGATGGAATGGGGAGGCGAGGGCATTCGGGTGAATTCCGTCGTGCCCGGATTTATCGAGAATACGGAAGGGGCCCGGCGCCTTGCCCCGACCGAGGATGCCGCCGAAAAACTGCGCGCGGACGTCCCCGTCGGTCGCTGGGGCACCGTGCAGGACGTGGCCAATGCCTGCCTGTTTCTGAGCTCGGATTTGGCGAGCTACATCAGCGGGACCGTCCTGTCCGTGGACGGAGCACTGTATCAGCGCGGATCGGGCAAGTTTGGCCAGATGATGGGGCAGATGTTGCGTGCACAGATTAAAACACGCGCATAAATCTGATTAACCTGTGAATTTGGTCATGTTCAATGCCAGATGACCGACCCAACGCAAGGCGCATTCAACGGACTGAATCTGGAATCACTGAAACCGCAAAAGTCCCGCAGGCTGCTGAGCACGGCGTCGGTCATATCGACGACGCGTTGAAAGCCGCGCATTTCAGGCATGCGCGGCAGAAGCTGCTCAACAGCAACAATCACACGCTTCAGGCGCAAAGGCAGCCCGCCGCAGCCTGAGGTTCAGCCGTCCAAGCCTTCGGGCTTGCCAACGATGGTGAAATGCAGCCCCTCGGGGTCCAGCAGTTCCGAGGCAACACGGTTTACATCCTCGAGCGTCACGGCGTTAACCTTGTCGTTGCGGGTGGCGATATAGTCGATGGGCAAGTCTTCCATCTGCATGCCCACCATGATCCCCGCAATCTGGCCGTTGCCATCGAACCGCAGAGGATAGGCCCCGGTGAGATAGGTCTTGGCGTCATCCAGCTCTTTCTGGGTCACACCTTCAGATGCGGCGCGCGCCCATTCGTTGCGAATGACCTCGACCGCATCGGCGATGCGATCATTGGCCGAAGACACCGAACCCAGATAGACCGACGCCAGGTCCTTGGGCACAAGAAAGGTCGAGACACCATAGGTCAGGCCACGCTTTTCACGCACTTCCTGCATCAGACGGCTTTCGAACCCGCCCCCGCCCAGAATATGGTTCAGGATGAAGGCTGCAAAGAAATCGGGATCGTGGCGATCAATTCCGGCATGACCAAACAGCGCCACCGATTGCGGCGTGTCGAACTCGACCACACTGACACCACCGGCGATTGTCACGTCCGCGCGGTCGGGGATAGGTTTTCCGGTCGCGGGCAGGTCCGCCAAAAGTTTGTCCAGCAACACTCCCAACTCGTCAGCGGTGATGTCACCCACCGCGCCCACATATAGCCGGTCCTTGGCAAAGACATTCTCATAGGCCGTCACGATATCGTCACGGGTCAGCGCGGTGACACTTTCGATTGTCCCCTTGCCGTCCGAGCCATAGGGGTGATCGCCATAGGCCATCTGTGCAAAGCTGCGCCCGGCGATGTCATTGGGGTCGGTCTGGTCTGATCTCAGGCCGGAAATAACCTGCGCCCGCACCCGGTCCACCGCATCCTGATCAAAGCGCGGCTCGTGTATGGTGGTGCGTAGCAGGTCGGCCACATCATCGCGGTTCTCGGTCAGAAACCGGGCAGAAATCGACACGGTATCATCCGTCGCCCGATAGCTGAACGATGCAGCCAGAGATTCAAGTTCGCGCGCATAGCTGCGCGCATCCATATCGCCTGCGCCCTCTTCGATCAGGCCGCTCATCAGATAGACCGCGCCTCGCTTGTCGGGATCATCCAAAGAGGTACCCCCGCGAAACCGCAGTTCCAGCGCAGTGAAGGGGATCGAGTGATCTTCGACCAGCCAGGCCGTGATCCCCCCGGGCGAGGTGACTTCCTGTATCTCGATCTCGGCCCAGGCGGGCACGGCCAAGACAACGGCGATCAGGGTTGCGAACAGCTTTTTCATTGCGTCACCTCATCGTCGCGCATCAGCCAGCCTGTCACGGATGCTTCGCGTTGCAGCACCTCGCGCGCAGCGGCGATAATCTCGTCCCCGGTCACGGCCTGCAGAATGTCGGGCCAGGCCTGCACATCCTCGACCGTGAGACCGCTGGTCAGCGCGCGGCCATAGCGGTTACCGATCCCGTCCACATTGTCACGGGCATAGGTCTGGGACGCACGCAGCTGCATCTTGATCCGGTCCAGATCGTCTTCGTTCACACCTTCGGCGATGAAGTCGGCCACAACCTGATCCATTGCATCCTCGGCCTCTTGCAAGGAAACACCCTGCGCTGGAACAATCAGCAGATCAAAGGTCGTGTCATCCAGCGACAACCCGCGGTAAAATGCGCCGGTAAAGACCGCCTTTTGCTGTTCGAACTGCAGCTTTTCATTCAGGTACGAGGTCGTACCGCCGCCCAGTAATTCGGCCAGCAGAAACAGCGCGGCGGCCTTTTCCTGTGCACCCGCATCGCGTTCCGGTGCCAGATAACTGCGCTGAACATAGGGCTGCGAAACCCGAGGATCCTTGAAGGTCAGGCGGCGTTCAGCGGTTTGCGGCGGCTCTTGCGAGCGAATGCGTTCGGGCAGATCGGGATTGGCCGGGATGACGCCGTAATAGGTTTCCGCCAGTGTCTTGACCTCATCGGGGTCAACATCACCGGTCACCACCAGAATGGCGTTATTGGGCGCGTAATGGGTCTGGTAGAAGGACAGCGCATCCTCCATATCCAGCGTCTCCATCTCATGCCGCCAGCCGATGATCGGCACGCCATAGCGATGGTTGAGGTACTGCGCCGCGCTCAGCTGTTCACCAAACAAGGCGCGCGGGTTGTTTTCGGTGCGCTGGTTGCGCTCTTCAAGGATCACGTCGCGCTCGGTGACGATATCCTCTTCGGTCAGACGGATGTTGCGCATGCGGTCCGCCTCCATCCGCATCATCAATTCCAGCCGGTCGGCGGCGACACGCTGGAAATATGCGGTGTAGTCATAAGAGGTGAACGCGTTGTCATTGCCGCCATTGGCAGCCACGGTCGCGGAAAATTCGCCCGGGGCCAGCGTATCGGTGCCTTTGAACAGCAGGTGCTCCAAAAAATGCGCCACACCGGACGATCCGATCGGTTCATCCGCGGAACCCGCACGATACCAGACCATATGCTGCACAACAGGGGCGCGGTGGTCCTCGACCACAACAACGTCCATGCCGTTATCCAGCGTGAAGGTGGTAACCGCCTCATGCCCTTCCTTGGCCACAAGGGGGGTTGCGACGATCAGGGCAGCCGACAATACCAGGGCCCGAACCATGGGACATCCTCCGTTTCGTTTCACGCTTCAAACTACGGTGGTCCCGCGCGGGTTCAAGTGCGATGACGAAAAGTTAAGGATTATTCATCCGCCGGGGGTGCCGAGGGTGTTTCGATCCCGGCGCGGCGCGCCGCCTGGTTCTGAGCTTCCGCATTCAGCGCATCACGCCGATAAACCTGTTCGTACCGGTCCACGTTGAACAGGCGCAGGCGGGTCAGGCGGCCCTGACGCTTGCGGAAATCGGCATCCTCCTGCGCCAGAACCTGACGCGTGTCCGGCGCCACGCCATAGCGGCTTGAGGCGGTGACCAGCGCCGCGTCCCCTGACGGAATCGAGGTATTGGGATTCAGCGCCGCAGCATTGCCGCCCAAAGCAACCACCGCATCGGCATTGGGGGTCGGGTCGGTCAGGTTCCCGCCGCCCGGTGTCGGTGCGGGCAAGAAGGCATAATCTTCGGGCTGGGTCAGCGGCTTAACAGGCAGCACAGAAAACTCATCCGGTCCCGGCCCCGGCGCCTGCAGATGGCGCAAACCAATATCGGAACACCCCGCAATTGCGAGGACAGCCGTCAGGGCAAAAATGGAACGCGGCAACCGCATCAGAGTCTCCAGCCTTTTTGGGCGCTTTTACCTTATTTCCACAGGCGCGTCACGTGGGCTTTTTGCCCTCGAACAATACAAGCCCGATCGCGCCTGCAAATATGAACACATCCGCCAGATTGAACACGAACGGGTTGTCGATACCGCAGCAGGACATATTCAGAAAGTCCAGAACATAGCCGTAAAGCACACGGTCGACGACATTTCCCAGCGCGCCGCCGATCAGCAACCCGCCGCACAGCAACATCATTTTCGACGGGGCCGTGCGCAAAAGCCAAATCAGAACACCGACGCAAATTCCCAGCGAGATACCGATCAGCACCCAGCGCGCGGCATCGCTGTTGCCCTGAAACAAGCCAAAGTTTATGCCGCGATTCTCGCCGTATTTGAACACCACAAGTGGCGGCAGCACGTCGATATTGCCCTCGGCCACGCGCATGACATGAACGACCAGATATTTACTGGCCTGGTCAATCAGAAAGGCTGCGAGGCTGGCCCAAAGAAGAAGGGGATTGCGCATCAGTGCCGGAAATGCCGCATGCCGGTGAAGACCATGGCCAGACCGGCCTCGTCCGCCGCTGCGATCACTTCGTCGTCGCGCATGGAGCCACCGGGCTGGATGACGCAGGTTGCACCCGCCTGTGCCGCCTCCATCAACCCGTCAGGGAAGGGGAAGAACGCGTCCGACGCCACCGCCGAACCGATGGTCAGCGGTTGCGACAGGTTCAGCGAGTCAGCCATGCGCTCGGCCTTCTTGGCCGCGATCAGGGCCGAGTCGAAGCGGCTCATCTGCCCGGCACCGACGCCCACGGTTGCACCGTCTTTGACATAGACGATGGCGTTCGACTTGACGTGTTTCGCAACTTTCCACGCGAACAGAAGATCGCGCATCTGATCCTCGGTCGGGGCCTTCTTGGTGACAACCTTCAGATCGTCCATGCCCACAAAACCATTGTCCTTATCCTGAACCAGCAGACCTCCGGCGACCTGGCGCACGGTTTTGCCGCCCGCGGTCACATCGGGCAGGTCTTCTGTGGTCAGCAGACGCAGGTTCTTCTTGGCAGCAAAGATCGCCTTGGCCTCATCCGATGCGCCCGGAGCGATCACGACTTCTGTGAAAATCCCAGTGATCTCCTGCGCGGTTTCCGCATCCAGCGGCTGGTTCAATGCCACGATCCCACCAAAGGCCGAGGTGCGGTCACAGTCGAACGCGGCCTTATAGGCCTCAAGCAGCGTCGCGCCTTTGGCCACGCCGCAGGGGTTGGCGTGTTTGATGATGGCACAGGCGGCACCTTCCGCCGGGTCGAATTCGGCCACCAGTTCGAACGCGGCATCGGTGTCATTGATGTTGTTATAGCTCAACTCCTTGCCCTGATGCTGCACGGCAGTCGCCACGCCGGGGCGACCCGAGCCATCGGTGTAGAATGCCGCCGTCTGATGGCTGTTTTCGCCATAGCGCAGAGTCTGTTTCAGTTCACCAGCAAAGGCGCGGCGTTTCGGGGCCTCAAGCTCCAGCGCGCCGGCCAGCCAGTTCGACACGGCGGTGTCATAAGCGGCGGTGCGGGCATAGGCCTTTTGTGCCAGCTTGCGGCGGAATTTCGGGCAGGTCGCGCCGTTATGCTGGTCCATGTCGCCCAGCAGCTTGTCATAATCCTCGACATCCACGACCACGTTCACAAAGGCATGGTTCTTGGCCGCCGCGCGGATCATCGCCGGGCCGCCAATGTCGATATTCTCGACACATTCGTCATAGCCTGCACCTTTGGCCACGGTCGCCTCGAACGGATAGAGGTTCACCACCAACAGGTCGATCGCGCCGATCCCGTGCTCGGTCATCGCCGCCACATGCGTGTCGTTGTCCCGCAGCGCCAGCAGCCCGCCATGCACCATCGGGTGCAGCGTTTTCACCCGGCCATCCATCATCTCGGGGAAACCGGTGACCTCGCTGACATCCTTCACATCCAGCCCCGCATCGCGCAGCACGCGCGCCGTGCCGCCGGTCGACAGCAACTCGACCCCGCGTTCGGCCAAGGCCTTGCCCAGCTCGATCAGCCCGGTCTTGTCGGAAACGGAAAGCAACGCGCGGCGCACGGGGTGAAGGTCGGTCATGGGTCCAAAGGTCCTTTTGGCGTCAGTCGAAAACGGGCTCGTCCCGGTGCAGGTCGCGCACGGCATAGGCTGTATCCTGTGCCTTGCTCAGCGTCCACCGGGTGCGCGTCGCATACTCCATTGCGCGGCCAGATAGAACGATCTGTTTTGTCGCGCGTGGCTTCAGGCGGCCTTTTTCCAGATAAACGCTTGGTTCAACGGACAATCTGGCCGCGCCGTCATGACGGAAAACCCAGATTTCGCCGCTTTTTAGGGCCATCGACACCGCAGCTCCGCCGAGATCCAGCGCCGCGTCCACGTCGGGATGCAGGTGAAACCGGATGTCATAGCGCACGCCAGACAGGCCCGAAGCATCCATCGCCTTGTCAAACTGCTTTTTCGACTTGTCGGTGGACGTCAGCAAAATATCCTCGCCGATCAGTTCCCGCCCGTCAAAGCGCAGCTCGAAGGTGCGGGCATGGGTCAGGCCGAACACTTTGGCATAACCGTCATGCCCCGCCATGAACCGCGTGCCCTCAAAAGCGTCTTCGAAATCGGTCGGCACGTCTTTTGGGCCATCCACCAGAGCTTCAGAGGCCGAGCCTTTCATCGGCGGCGCAAGACGGGCGCTGGAGAACCCATCGACGCATAGAGTGGAATGCGACGGCGTGGCCCGACCGGCCCGGCGCCATTCCTGACCAAAACTTGCGCCTGATCCGCAATTCACGATCAAGGGCCGCCGCCCCGAGGTCAGCTCGAATGCAAGCGCCGAAGCGTGAGCGTTATATGAGGCAGCCCCTTTGGGCGGCAAACTGGCATCAACGATCACCGTTGTACGTGAGGCGGATAAACGGGCAAAGCCCATGGACAAGTCCGAATGCTGCCGCGGCTTCACACCGCTTTGCGCCAGCGCCTGATCCAGCCGCCCTTCCAGGCCGCGCCCGCCACCGTGGAAGCGGGCCAGCGCCCCATCGGCATGGCGCAGGTTGCGCAATGTCGGAGCGATCCGGCGGATCGCTTCGGTCTGCGCTGCCGGGGTCCCGCGCCCCACTTCGCTCAGCGCGGCCGAAGTCCAGGCAAGCAAGGTAAAGACCTCCAACAGCTCTTCGGGGTTACGGGTCGGAATACCACCTTCGGCATCCACCTGTTTCCCGCATTCATAGGCCAGGGCGCGCAGGGCCGGGTCGGCCAACTGCTCGCGCCCTTCCAGCGCCAGACCCGCCTGCACCAGACCGGCCAAAGCCTCGAACCGGGGCAGGCCCGGCGTGGCCGAAGGCCAGCGTTTTGAAAGAAACCACGTTTGTTGCGCCAAAGACCGGAAGAATGCCTTGCTTTGTGCCTCGTCCACGCCGCGCAACAGGAATAGTGCGTGGTTGATCCAGCGCATCACGCGGCGGCCGGTCAGATCGGGCACCCAGCCCGGACCCTGTCCGCGCCCATGGGCCTCGATCCAGCCCCAGACCCAGCGCTGCGCCTTTTCCCGCGCGCGCATATCACCCACCGCCGCCAGATCGTCGAGCCAGGCAAAACCATGGCGTTCATCATCGAAATCCGCGCTTGGGGCGGCGACGTCCCACAGCTCAGTGTCTTCTGCCTCGACCAGAAAGCCAGAGAACAACAAGTTTCCAGCGACCAGTTGCCGGCCGCGCGCAAATGAGCCCACCGTGCGAGGCTCCGGCTGCCCCACAAAGCCCGACACCGCCTTCTGGCGCTGGCTGAGCCGCGCATAAAAGCGGTTTTGAAACCGCGACCAGCGGTTGGCCATTGTGTCCGAATCTGACATGACGCTTGCGACTCTGCCCCTCACGCTCTGCTGGCGTTTGAACCAACGATAGACAGGTCCGAACGTCAAGTCATCGAAAAGCGTCGCCTCAGCCTGATTTGTTCAGGCGGGCGATATAGAATCCGTCCATGCCGCCTTGCTCAGGCCAATAATCGGGCCGCAGGCGCAACCCGCCTTCCTCGGTGATCCAGCCCGCGTCAACCCCGGCAACGCTCAGCGCCACCCGGTCGATGGTCATGTCCTTGTGCTGCTCCAGCGCGTCTTCGATCTGAACCTCGCCCTCGTCCGGCAGCAATGAGCATGTGCAATAGACCAGCCGCCCGCCCGGTTTCAGCAGACCCCATGCATGGGCCAACATGCGCGCCTGCAGATCGATCAACCCGCCGAATTCCGAACCGTCCTTGGCAAAGGGCAAATCGGGATGACGCCGGATCGTGCCTGTGGCCGAGCATGGAGCGTCCAGAAGGATGGCATCATACCGGCCCTGATGGTCCAGCGCGTCCCCCGCGATCACCTTGGCCTTCAGCCCCGTGCGCCCAAGGTTCTCGCGCACACGCTCCAGCCGTGTGTCCGAAATGTCCAGCGCTGTCACATCGGCCCCCATTGCAGCCAGCTGCAGGGTCTTTCCACCGGGTGCTGCACAGATGTCCAGAATGTGCTCGCCCTTTGTCGGCGCCAGAACCTGAACCGGCAGAGCCGCCGCCGCATCCTGAACCCACCAATCGCCGCGATCATAGCCGGGCAACGCCGAAACCTGCCCCGCATCACGCAGGCGCATGGACCCAGTCGGCAAGGCCTCACCGGGGCCGTTTGCACCGGGCTTTACCGTGATATCCAGCGGTGCCCCATCGAAATGCGCCCGTTCCATGCCCGCAACGGCCTCGGCGCCCCAGGCCATGATGAGCGGCTCTCGCAGCCAGTCCGGCAGGCGCGGCACGCGCATTTTAGGCCAGGCATCGGGGCCTTCGGCGGCAACTTTTCGCAAAACCGCGTTTACCAGCCCTTTCAAACGGCCATGCTTGCGCGAGCGGCCAACGATTTCGACCATCGAATTCACCACGCCATGCGCGGCCTCTCCGTGGCACAGCTCGACCGCGCCCAGGCGCAATGCGTTGTGGACGGCCAGGGCGGGGATACGCTTGAGATGGTTGTCCAGCAGCCGGTCGGCTCGTTCCATCCCGCGCAGGGTTTCCAGCGTCAGACGTTGGGCCCGGGCACGGTCCTCGGGGTCCAGCCGGTCCAGAGCGCCCGCAGCAAGGCATTCGGACAAAAGCCGTCCTTCGCCCAGAATCTGATCCAGAAGATAGATCGCGCTGCGCCGCGCGGCTGTAGCGTTATCGGACATGTAATCGCCTTTGCTGTGACCCTCGTCCGCATTGCCTTGAGCGGACGAGGGCGTATATCAAGGCGCGGAACGGAAAGGAACCCGATGTCATGAGCGACCAGCGCAAAGACCTGCCCCCCGCTGCCCAGCGCGCCCTGGCCGAAGCCGAAGAGCGTCGCAGGAAGGCCGAGGCGGAAGCCAAGGCACAGCCCAAAGAGCTGGGCGGGCGCGACGGCCCGGATCCGGCCCGTTACGGCGATTGGGAGAAAAAGGGTATCGCCATCGACTTCTAATCAGCCCGCGCCTTGCAACGCCTGCAGGAAATCGTCAATCAACGCCCGCTGGCGTTTTGATCGCACCCGATCCTCGGGCCATGTCAGCCAATAGCCGTCTTTGGTTTTCAGCTCTGGCAGGTCCAGCTTGCATAAACGTCCTGACTGCAGGCTCCCTGCCGCCAGCGGGACCGAGCCCAAAACGATCCCCAACCCATCCCGGGCTGCCGTGATCGCGTGGCCAATGGAATCAAAACTGATGCGACCCGGTGGCAAGTCCCCGATTCCGGCGACCTGCGCCCAATCCTGCCAACCGGGCCGCTCGCCTCGCAGATCAATGACCGGCGCGCCCCATTCGACACCCGGCGCGGCCATCGGTGCCAACACTTCGGGCGCGATCAGTTTCGCCTTGCGACCGGGCCATGATCCGCGACCATAGCGAAGCTGCAACCATGTCCGCTCTTCCTCCAGAGACGACCGGCGGGCCACGGAATCGGTCATCACCCGAACTTTGGGCCGCATCTCGAGGAACGCGGGCAGAGCGGGCAGAACCAGCGCGTGGATTTGCGACGACAACCCAGCCACCCGCAACTCGCGGGGGGATTTGCCGAACAGGTCCTCGGTATTTCGCTCCAGTGCCTGCAGGCTGTCCTGCACCAGCGGCAGGTAACTTTCGCCCTCGATGGTCAGCGACACCCCGCGCGCCTCACGCACGAACAGCGATCGGCCCAGCCACGCCTCAAGATTGCCGATCCTCTGACTGACCGCTGCCTGCGTCAGGCCAAATTCGCGCGCGGCGGCCGAGAAGCCACCCAACCGGCCTGCGGCTTCGAACACACGCAGCCAGTCCAGCGGCGGCAATCCAATCTGTTTCTTAGACATTAGATTTTCCAACCCTCAGTCGCAATAAGGATTAATTGTCGTAATGCCATGAACCGCGTATCTCCTCAACCATAGCTCGCGCTGAACAGGAGAACCCCAATGCTGCGCCAAGCCACCCATGATTCGTCGGTCGTGACTGTTGAATTCACCGGCGGCACCCGATCCCGGTTTCACGCCATCTGGCTGCGCGACAACGCGCTGGACCCTGAGACCCGCGCGCCGGGCAATGGTCAGCGTCTGATCACCATCGGCGACATCCCCGCCGATACCGCGATCCGCGCCGCCGAGGTTACCAATGGCGATCTACAGGTCACTTTCCAGCCCGAAGACAAGACCGTCACCTTCCCCGCCGACTGGCTGGCCTCGCACAGCTACGACCGTGATCACAATGCGGATATCGGGCGCATCGCCCCCGGGATCACCACATGGGCGCACGGCATCGACGCGCCCAGCGGCGACTGGGCTCAGGTTCACGTCGACCCCGCCGCCAAACGCAACTGGCTGGCCGCCGTCGCCGAATACGGTTTTGCCAAGCTGACAGGCGGCCCGACTGAACCGGAATCGCTGCTGCGGGTGGCGGACCTGTTCGGCTATGTCCGCGAGACCAACTATGGCCCCTATTTCGAGGTGCGCACGGAAGTGAACCCGACCAACCTCGCCTATACCGGGCTGGGTTTGCAGGCCCATACCGACAACCCCTATCGCGACCCGGTGCCGACGCTGCAGATCCTCTACTGTCTTGAGAACAGCGCCGAGGGCGGTGACTCCATCGTGGTCGACGGGTTCCGCGCTGCCGAAAAGCTGCGCGATCAGAACCCCGAGGGCTTCGCCCTGCTGGCAGGCTATCCCGCGCGGTTCGAATACAAGGGCTCGGACGGGGTCTGCCTGCGCGCACGCCGCCCGATGATCGAACTGTCCCCTGATGGCGAGTTGATCGGCATCCGCTTCAACAATCGCTCGACCGCGCCGCTGGTCGACATCCCGTTCGACAAGATGGAGGCCTATTATGCCGCCTATCGTCAGTTGGCCGAGATCATCGACGACCCGGCGATGGGCGTGTCGTTCAAACTTGAACCCGGCGAAAGCTTTATCGTCGACAACACCCGCGTCCTGCACGCCCGTCTTGGGTACTCGGGCGCAGGGTCGCGCTGGCTACAGGGATGTTATGCGGACAAAGACGGGTTACTGTCCACACTGGCGGCGATGGAGATGACACAACCGGAGGCGGCGGAATGAAACCCGATTTCTCGACCCTGACCCGCGACAATATAGTGGCCTTCATCGGCGATATCTTTGCCCGCCGGGGCGGTGAGGAATATCTGGGCGAACCGGTCACCATGGCCCAGCACATGCTGCAAGGCGCGACCATCGCCGAACAGAACGGCATGCCCGAGGAAATCATCGTCGGCGCGCTGCTGCATGACATCGGCCACTTCACCTCGGAATTCGGCACCTACCACCCCGACGACACCGAGGATCGGCACCACGAGGACGCGGGGGCCGAGGTGCTGGAGCAGTTCTTTCCCTCTGTCATCACCGATTGCTGCCGATACCATGTGGCGGCCAAGCGCTATCTCTGCGCCACCAAGCCAGACTATTTCAACCGCTTATCAGCCGCCTCGGTCCACACGCTGGAACTGCAGGGCGGCCCGATGAGCGCCAAAGAAGTCGCCGCCTTCGAGGCCAACCCGAACCTGAAAGAGATCATTCAGGTGCGATATCTGGATGAGGCTGGCAAGCGCGCGGATATGCAAACCCCTGATTTCGCTCATTTCGCCCCGATGGTGCAGCGTATGGTCGATAAACATATGGAGGTCGCATGAACGCCCCCGAATACATCTTTGAAGCCAGCACCAAGCCCTCGCTGCCCTGGCACGAGGTTCCCCTGATCCGGGCCACCGACGAATCCGTCAAAGGCTATGGCTGTCTGGTCGACGACCCCGAAGGGTTCGAGATCGAGATCACCCGTTGGCCACAACAGGGCTGGCGGCCCATCGATGACGGCACCGGCGACGAAGGCGGCTGGGTCGAGGGCACCTTTCACGGCGAATGGAAGGGCGACGTGCTCTATGGCCGGAACGAGGCGGTCGGCGGCCACTATGTTCTGGGCTGGTCCACCGACCCGCAGCAGGCGCAGGCAGACCGGCAAACCGCACCCCGCGATCAGGTCTTGCTGTGGCACATGAACTACCATCCGGATGGGGGTCAGATGTTCTGGCCGCTGGACAAAAAGCCCTTTATCATCCCCGCCGCTCTGCCGGGTGACAATCTGACACCGGAAAAGGTGGTGGCCTTCTGGTGCGACGGCTCCAAAGGTCTCTACATCCATCCCGGCATCTGGCACGAGGGGATTTTCCCGGTCGAAGACACTCAACGGTTCCTTGACCGTCAGGGCGCGGTTCACGCCCGTGTCAGCGCCGATATCGGCAAGGAATTCGGCGTCTACCTGTCTTGCCCGCTGCGCGCGAACAAGGTCAGGGACCTATAAGGACACGCCCTTCGGGGGAGCGTTTTCAGATTCCCTTAACCTTTGCTGCAAACTGCTGCGATACTCTCCTTTGGCGTGTGCAACGGAGGCGCAGATGGCATTGGACCAACGGAAACTGGTCCAACTGGGAACCGCAGCCAGGGCAAGCGCGGTGTTGCCACGGATTGCCCTTGGCGCAACCGGCAAGAATGACGCGTTCGAAGCGCAGTTTGCCGACACGCTTGATCGCCTGCGCGCGGCCTATGCTGCGTTTGGTTTCGCCGAATCCCAGCCTCTGTCAATCTCCACCGGTGATACGAAAAATAACGGCGGCCTGCGGCACGACTTTGATCAAGATGCTCTGCCGACGAATGGTTTCATCATCCAACCTCTAGACTGGACCGAAATCGGTGAGATCATCTTCGGCGGCGAGGTCGCGCTATTGGGCATATCAATCGGCGCCGAGCGGCTGACCTATGCGCGCACAGGGCAGTTCCCGACATGGGATCAAAGGTTGGGCGCACTGTTCGCGTTGGCTGCGCAGGAGCGCAAGGAACCGCCCGGATTAGCCGCATTTTGCTAAGCGCGGCTGGTCAGTTCACCCTGATGGGCCCTGCGCTTGCGCGCGACCCACAACTGCACCGCCAGCAGATAGGGAACAAAGAACGCGAAATTCTGCACCAGATCGAACGGGCCCGAGAAATCGGGCGCGGACCCCAGCCCTCCGGTCAGCAGATACCACAGCGTGTAGTGCAGCCGATACAGCCACGATCCCAGCGCCAGCCAGAACAACCGCAGACCCCACGCCCAATGGCCCGTGCGATCCCGGATCAGCGCCATTCGCGCAACCATCAGGGCCGATGTGAACAGACACAGACCATAGAGAAAGAAAGCCGCCGACATCACCGGCCCACCGATTGTGCCGCGCAAAGGGATATAGGTCATACCCGCCAGCCCGGTGATCAAAGCCAGGGTCACCAGCACTTTGCCCAACAGTCGGTGAAACCCGATGAATTTACACCTCAGCCCTTTCAGCAGTTGCAAAGGAACCAGCACCAGCATCACCGTACCGGCAAAGATGTGCAGCATCATCGCCGCATTGCCGACGCCTTGCCCCTTTTGAAACAGATAGCTGCGTTGCGCGGCATCTTCGGACAACCCGACACCGATCATGCCGAACCCGTGAACGACAAAGGGCAGCAGCGTCACATAGAACACTGCCAGCAACATCCCAGGAACGACGCGCGATTTTTCAGTCTCCATGTGCCGAGCCTAGAGCCAAAAAAGAGGAGGTCCACGGTTTTAGAACGAGACTTACTGTTTGGCGTCAAAAAGAGCTTTCTGCTACGCTCCGACCGTCTGAGATCGGGCCTCCTATAGAATGCTCGGTCTCAACCTATACATTGGAAAAACATGAAATAAGGAAAAACATGCTAACGTTGTTTTTGTTCATGTTTGGTTTCGTTTTCATCATGGCCCTAACATCGTGGGCTTCCATGATTTTTCTGACTTCGGTTTTTCCGATATTCAAATTTAAGGACGAGTTTATTGACTTCTGGATCAGAACAAGAGGCTCACCGCCATCACGCAGACGATTGCTTCTGAACGCCCATGGGGCATGCAATATGTGGTTTAGGAACGAAATATGCGATGATCTAAACGTGCCAAATGGGATTCGAATCGTACCGAATTCCAACTACATCCACTTTTTCATGATACAGTTTGCATCGCTTTTTGCAGCGGTATTTTTTTGGATCGTGATGTTCATTCTTTTTGTACTTGCGCGCACCTACATCTAGCTGCAGCCCCTACAATCCCAACACATCCACCATGTCATACTGACCCGGAGCTTTCCCCTGCCCCCACAGCGCGGCTTTCAAAGCACCGCGGGCAAATATGGCGCGGTCACTGGCCAGATGGCGCAGGACGATGCGCTCTCCGGGCGCGGCGAACAAAACGTCGTGTTCGCCCACGATGTCTCCGCCACGAATGGCGTGGAACCCGATATCGCCGCGCTTGCGGGCACCGGTGATGCCGTCACGCCCCCGGTCGGCCACATCCGCCAGATTGACCCCGCGTCCTTCGGCGGCGGCTTCACCCAGCATCAAGGCGGTGCCCGAGGGCGCATCGACCTTGTGGTGGTGGTGGCCTTCGATCACTTCGATGTCGAAATCGTCGTCCAACGCAGCGGCGACCTTCTTGGTCAGCTGCACCAAAAGGTTGACGCCGAGGCTCATGTTGCCCGCACGCACGATCACCGCATGACGCGCGGCGGGTTCCAGCGCGGCGATCTGTTCGTCCGTTATGCCGGTGGTGCCGATCACATGGACACAGCGCGCCTGCGCCGCCAGTGCGGCGAATTCCAGTGTTGCCTCGGGCGCGGTGAAATCAATCACTGCCTGCGCCTGCGCAAAGGCCTCTAACGGGTCGTCCGTAACGATGACGCCCAGCGCCGCACCGCCCATAGCTGTGCCCACATCCTGACCGACCCAGTCATGACCTTTACGTTCAACCACGCCGACCAGACGCGCCTGATCGCTGTCGGTCACGGTCTTGATCAGCATCTGCCCCATTCGGCCCGAAGCCCCTGTGATGACGATCCCCGGAATATGGGTCATTGCGCTGGTCCTTTTCGTTAAGTCGGCTCAAAGCCTCCTACCCCGTTCGCGCCCGCTTGGCAAAGGCCAGCTTTGCGCTTAGATCGGGGATTATGGCAAAGAACAAATTCCACGATGGCCCCGGCCCGTCCCAACGGCAACTGCGTGTCGGCGAACTGATCCGCCGCACCCTGTCCGAGGTTCTGGCGCGCGGAGATGTCCATGACCCCGACCTGAACCGCATGTCGATCACCGTGGGTGAGGTGCGCACCTCGCCCGATCTGAAAATCGCCACCGCCTATGTGCTGCCTTTGGGCGGCAAGGGGCAGGAGGATGTGATCGAACTGCTGGCCCGCAACAAGGGAGAGCTGCGGCGCGTGATCGGCAAGAAGCTGAACCTGAAATTCTCACCCGATCTGCGGTTTCGGCTAGATGACACGTTCGACCGTCTGGATGACACCCGCCGCATGTTCGAGCAGGACGCGGTGCGCCGCGATCTGGACGAGTGATCCGGGCATTTGCCACGATAGGCGTAGTCCTGTGGGCCGTGCAGGCTGGTGCGGTGACTTGCGAGAAGGTCACCCATGAAGACAAGCGCTACACCGTCTGCGAGGTGGATGCATCGGAAGATCTGCGCCTGTTCCTGAACGACGCGAACGGAGATGTGCTGGGCCACTTTTCCAGCGTGAACGAAGTGTTGGCCGCGCAGGGCAAACGTCTGGCCTTTGCGATGAACGCGGGCATGTATCACGACGACCGCTCGCCTGTCGGCCATTATGTCGAGAACGGGCAAGAGCAGATGCGCGTGATCGCCAACCCCGGCCCCGGCAATTTCGGTCTGCTGCCCAACGGTGTGTTCTGCATCCGTGATGGCCGCGCTGATGTGTTCGAAACGCTTGCCTTTGTCGATCAGGCGCCAGACTGCCGTTTCGCCACCCAATCCGGTCCGATGCTGGTGATCGATGGGGAATTGCACCCGCGCTTTTTGCCCGACTCGACGTCGCTTTTTATCCGCAACGGGGTGGGCACCAGTGCCGATGGCACCCGCGCGGTGTTTGCGATTTCGGATGACTACGTCACCTTCCACGAATTCGGCAGGCTGTTTCTCGATGTGCTGCAAACGCCGAATGCGCTGTTCTTCGATGGTAATATCTCGCGGATGTATGAGCGGGCCAGCAATCGCTCGGATATCGGTTTCTCGCTGGGGCCGATCGTGGGTGTGGTCGAAGACGCACCCTGAAATTGACAGCGCCTGAGCGATCCGCTAACTCGCGCGCCTTGGCACGAATCTGGGTGAACTATGGGACGCAAACGCAAGGGCCGCGACATCTCGGGCTGGCTGGTGGTGGATAAGCCTGCGGGCATGACCTCGACCGCTGTGGTGAACAAAGTTCGGTGGGCAATGGACGCCAAGAAAGCGGGCCATGCAGGCACGCTGGACCCCGAGGCGACCGGCGTTCTTGCAGTGGCTTTGGGCGAGGCGACCAAGACGGTTCCCTATATCACCGATGCCCTGAAAGCCTACACCTTCACTGTGCGTCTGGGTCAGGCCACCAACACCGACGATGCCGAGGGCGAGGTAATTGCGTCCAGCGTTCTGCGCCCGTCGGATGAGGACATCAAACAGGCGCTCAGCCCGTTTCTGGGTGAGATCATGCAGGTCCCGCCCAAGTTCTCCGCCGTGAAGATCGACGGTCAACGCGCCTACAAACTGGCTCGCGATGGCGAGGATGTGGAACTGTCCGCGCGGCCTTTGTGGGTTGAGGAACTGGTGCTGGTCGACCGCCCCGACGCCGATCACGTCGTGCTGGAAATGACCTGTGGTAAAGGTGGCTATGTGCGGTCCATCGCCCGTGATCTGGGTGCAGCGTTGGGCTGCCACGGTCACGTCAAGGAACTGCGCCGCATCTGGTCGGGCCCGTTTGAGGCCGAGGATGGGCTGAGCATCGAGCAAATCGATGAGATGGCCAAAACCACCGCGCTGGACGCCTATCTGCACCCGCTGGAAACCGGCCTGTCGGACCTGCCCGAGCTGAAATGCACCCCAGAAGGGGCCACACGTCTGCGCAACGGAAACCCCGGTATGGTTCTGGCCTCGGACGTGGAGTATGGCGACGAGGCATGGGCCTCACTGGACGGCAAGGCCGTGGCTGTTGGTATCTACAAATCCGGCGAATTGCATCCCAGCCGGGTGTTCGTTTCCTGAGCCGCATGTTAGGCGGTGGACATGATCACCCGAACCCACACCAAGGGCGACGCGCCCTCGACCGCCGTCTATTCCGATTGCGAGAAGTATCGCTATAGCCTCACCCGTGTCTGGGATGCGGCGGGGCGTAAGGCTTTGTTCGTCATGCTGAACCCCTCGACCGCGACCGAGGTGCAGAATGACCCCACGGTCGAACGCTGCGAACGCCGCGCGCGGGCGCTGGGGTTCGGAGCCTTTCAGGTCACCAATATCTTTGCCTGGCGCGACACCGATCCGCGCAAGATGCGTGCCACCGCCGACCCGGTCGGCCCCGCCAACGACGCGGCCATTCTGGACGGCGTCAAATGGGCCGATCAGGTCATCGCTGCCTGGGGCACCCATGGCGCGCATCTGGATCGCGGCCCGGCCGTCGAGGCGTTGCTGCGCAGTGCCGGGCAACCTCTGTTCCATCTGGGGCTGACCAAGGCAGGTCACCCCAAGCATCCACTGTACATTGCATATACCCAACGCCCTGAACCGTGGTGATAAAGGGTTAACCAAGGACTCAACTTGTCTTTGACCAAACCCCTGATCTAATGGAATATTTTACCCTCGAAACAGCGCGTTCACGGAGGGAGTCCATGTTTCTGATCGGAGTGCTGAGCCTTGCAGCCGTTGGCGGGGCCGCTTACGCCATTGGTGACGTGTTTGCCGCGGATGAAGAGGTTGAGGATGACCCCGTGTCAGAGGACACTCCCGAGGATTTGCCAAAGGGGGATTTTCTGGACGTCGATGAAAACACTGATGACCCTGCGCCAACTGATGTTCCGGAACCATTCACGGGCACCATCGTTTCGGAATTCGAAGGCCACCTTGTCGTCGCCGGGGACGAGACGCCGGATGTTTTGACCGGGCAGGATGGCAACGATCAAATCCACGGGTATGGCGGCGATGACACGGTCATCGGCGGCGACGGAGATGATGTTCTGCATGGCGGGACCGGATCCGACCTGATGTCGGGGGAGCAGGGCGACGACGTTCTGCACGGCGGGGCGGATGATGACGTGCTGCACGGCGGCGACGGCGATGATAAGCTTTACGGCCACTTTGGTGCCGATCAGTTGCAGGGTGGCGACGGCGAAGATGCGCTGTATGGCGGTCAGGACGATGACATATTGTCCGGCGGCACCGGCGATGATGCCCTGCAAGGTGGCAGCGGACACGATGTATTGGATGGCGGCGCAGGCAATGATGCGCTGTTTGGTGGGGATGGCGATGACCTGCTGTTTGGCCACGACGGCGATGACTCGTTCGATTTCCTCAATGGTGGCAAGGGCGATGACACGATCCACGCCGAGAGCGGTGATATTGTCACCGGGGGGGATGGGAACGACCAGATCATATTGACGCCTGAGGAAGAGGACGCGCCTGTGAAGGTGATGGATTTCCAATCGGGTCAGGACAAGTTGCTGCTGCAGTGGGAGGGCGAGCCTGATCCCGAAATCAACTTTGAGACAGATACCGAGAATGAAGACCTGAAACATGTGATCGTTGACGGGCAAACCGTCGCCACGCTGTTTAAGGCAGATGACGTGTCGCTCGAAGACATCGAGCTGATCTCGACGGCTGATCTGACACAGCTTGCCACTCTGCGCTGACGCTGCAGAATCTCTTTGCCATTTGCACGGAATGCGCCTATACGCGCGCATCCGTTCCGGAATCGGTGCGGTTTTCTCCATGGGCCTGTGCTGGACGACATCCCGGCCTGCGCCATCAACTCTAACCTTTAAAGGAGACCCCGATGTCGATTACTGCCGCTGAAAAAGCACGCGTCATGAAAGAATTCGCAACCAAGGACGGCGACACCGGTTCGCCCGAAGTCCAGGTTGCCATCCTGACCTCGCGCATCACCACCCTGACCGAGCACTTCAAGACCCACAAGAAAGACAACCACGGTCGTCGTGGTCTGCTGAAGATGGTTGCCCAGCGCCGTAAGCTGCTGGACTATCTGAAGGGCAAGGAAGAGGCCCGGTACCAGGACCTGATCAAAAAGCTGGGCATCCGCCGCTAAGCGCGTTTTGTCCGGATTGTACAAGCTCTGAGAGCCACTTTGTGCAATTTGTACGTTTTTACGCCCGCCATTTTGGCGGGCGTTTTTCGTTTTCTGGGGTCCCGGTTCGATAAACACAGCAGCGACCGGTGCCCACAGACTGCGCCCCGACGACGTTAACCTTTCATTAACGATTGCCCTGCCACCATCGGGTGCTATCCATTACCCAAGTGTTGATTTCAGGACATTGATTTTATGAAGCTTAACAGATTCCTATGCGCCCTGTTGTTGGTCGGGGCGGGGCAGATCGCGTCGGCACAGTCGGAACCCACACCCGAACCGGGGCCGAACCTGACGCGGCAGATGATCGAGCGGATCACCCTGAACCCCACCGCCTTCACGGAAGAGGCGATCCGGCAGTTGTTCCAATACGCGCCCGATGGAGAACTGACCCGAGACGCCATCGCGGTGCACGAGGCGATGCAGACAGCGCGGCAGCGGGCCAATGCCTTGGGTCGTGTATTGGCGTTCGATCTGGATGGCGACATGGAGGTGTCGACAGCCGAGGTCGAACGGCAGTTGCCCTATCTGAACCAAGGACAGTCGGTGGCGCTGCAGACCCTGCTGGCAACCGCAGATCGCAACCGCGACGGCAGCTTGTCGCTGACCGAGCTTTGGCAAGACGCGATGTCACGCGAGGCGCGGATGCGGCCGGACCGGAAACGGATGGAAGAGCTTTTGCAGTTTGACGCCAATCAGGACGGTAAGGTCACCCCGGACGAGATCGCACAGACCGTCGAAAAGATTGCAGCCAACGAAGTGTCACCGAACGTCACCCCGCCGAAATCCCTGCGCCAACCCGTCGCCGGACGGGTGTGCGACTTTCCCGAACCTTCGGCAGAGGCCGAAATCCTGCTGCTCGGCGGGTATGAGGGCTATGCGGTTTCCAACATGGCGATGTCGGGGCTGGACCGAGAGACCTCGGCGGCGGTCATTCATATCGAAGACGGCGAGGCGCCGCTTTATATCCTAGCGACAGCATTCGACTCGATCGTCTGGAAGGTCACCGGCGACACGGACCGGGTGGAACGGTTTGTCGCCCCCGGCACCGCCCGGGGTGTCGGCGTTGCCGGGCTTGCGCCCGAGGTCGTTCACTTCGAACCCGGGCGCAACTGTTTGCCCAAGTATTTCAAGGACCGCGACTCGGGCGAGGCGATTGCTGCCAAAGGGCGTGTCTCATCCAAGCTGAAGCGCAATGTGGATCATATGTTCGGGGCCTATACGCTGGGCGAGATTCACCTGCCCTCGGGCGCACATAAGGGCATCACGGGCGGCGGCGCCAAGGCGAACGGGCTGACCATCATCAAGAACAACCGGCGTTACCTTGTGACCGATGACGGGGTGCAGGTGCTGGACCCACCAAAAGACCAGCAGGTTGGGGATCTGGAGCGCAAACTGCAGAAGCTGTTGCTGCGCCACTACAAGGGCGGGGTTCTGGAATTTGCCGAAGGCGAGGTTGTGGCCTCGCATCAGGCCGAGCCCTATGACGTGCTGCCGCAACAGGCGGGATTGCTGCAACTGGCCCGACAAGGCGCGCTGAGCCAGACGCCCGATGGCTATTTCAAGATCGACAAGCCGATCCCACGGTTTCCGGCGGGTCTGAACGGCGGGCATTCGGTTCGCTTCATCCTGTCGACCGGCGTACCGATGCCGGGCGGTTCACCCGGGCATTCGACCGTGATCCGCGAGGAAGACGGGACCTGCGTCGCGGGGCACAGGTGCCCCTGAGCCGGAGGATTCAGTCGGGGTGGGCGCGCTCATACTCCATACGCGCGGTTTTGACCTGATCCATCTGCTCGTGCGACCAGTAGACCAGCGGCTTGAGTAGCTGCAGCAGGTCACGGCCCAGAGGCGTCAGCGCATAGGACACCGCGACCGGCGGGCCGGGATCGACGGTGCGGGTCAGATAGCCATCGCGCTGCAGCCCGCGCAGGTTTTCGGTCAGCACCCGCTGGGTGACGTCGCCGATGCAGCGCTTGATCTCTCCGAACCGTTTCGGTTCGTCCTCAAGCGCCAGAATGATGATCATCCGCCATTTGCCGGTGACGTTCGACAGAACGGACCGGATTGAGCAGTTTGACGCTTCGGCCTTGCTGTTGACGCCGATGGGAAGCATGGGGACCTCTGGTTCGATATGGATACCTGAGGCGATCATAGTACCATTATACAACGGCGCAAAGCACTGTTTTGCATGGTAGTATCCTGCAAGTAACCATGTAATTTTAAAGTGCGTAATTGTAATGTGGTGCGTTTTTAATACTTACTGTCACCACAACACGAATCATCAGGAATTGACCCATGACCCCCAAAGAGCTTGTCCTCGCCCTGTTCTCGGCCGCCTTTGTCGAGCATGACCCCGAAGCCGCGCGCCAGATCGTGAGTGCCGACTATATCCAGCACAACCCGCAGGTGCCCACCGGGGCCGAAGGTCTGATGGGTCTGATCCCGCTGGTTGCACAGTCGGGCATGACCGCCACCACCCATCGCGTGATCACCGAGGGTAACATGGTTGTGCTGCACAACACCTATGACAATGCGGATGCGTTCGGGGCCTCTTCGCTGGCGGCGTTTGACATCTTCCGGGTGGATGACGGGAAGGTTGTCGAACATTGGGACAACCTGCAGCCCATCCCCGAAACCACCGCGTCGGGGCGCGGTATGACGGACGGGCCCGTCGAGATCACCGATCTGGACAAGACGCAGGACAACAAGGCGCTGGTGCTGGGCTTTGTGCGCGATGTGCTGGGCGGTGCCGCGCCCGAGAATGTCGCGAATTACATGGACCCCGAGGTTTACATGCAGCACAACCCCTCGATCGACGACGGGCTGTCCGGCCTGATGGCCGGGATCGAGGCCTTTGCCGCGCAGGGTATGGTGATCACCAAGTTCGAGCCTCAGTTCGCGGTGGCCGAGGGCAATTTCGTCTTTGTGGCGACGGATGCGATTATGGGCGGTGAGCCTTGGGCCTTTTTCGATCTGTGGCGGGTCGAGGACGGCAAAATCGTCGAGCATTGGGATGTCGTCTCGCCCATTCCTGCCGAGATGGCGCATGGCAACGGCAAGTTCTGACGGCCGGGTGGGGCGGGCGCCGGTCGCGCCCGCCCCCTTGCCCTGATGCCTCGGCTGATGCAAAGTTTCATGCGGAGGAGTGTGTCATGGCAGCCAAAACCACAGGGTCCTCGCAACCGGACAATCTGACGCCGCAGCAGGGTACTGTGCCCGAGGTCAACACGGTGTCCGCGGAAGATATCAGGGCATCGCTGAAGGCCGGGTTTTCCGACTTTCTGGCGCGGCCCGTCATGAGCGGGTTTTTCGGTCTGTTCTATGCGCTGTTCGGCATCCTGTTTGTTTGGGCGCTGGTCTGGCTGGGCAAAATCTGGATGATCATTCCCGCCGTCATAGGCTTTCCGCTGGTCGCGCCCTTTGCGGCTGCCGGGCTTTATGAAATGTCGCGTCGGCTGCAAAGCGGGCAGAGCTTTGGCTGGTCGGACATTCTGGGTGTCATGGCCAATCAGCGCAAGCGCGAGCTGGGATGGATGGCCTTTGTCACCCTGTTCATTTTCTGGGTATGGATTTATCAGGTGCGGCTGTGGCTTGCGATTACCCTGCAGAATGCTTCATTCTCGGATATGAACGGGTTTTTGAACACCGTATTCTTCAGCCCACAGGGCTGGACCTTTCTGGCCATTGGTACCTGCGTCGGCGCGTTTCTGTCGGCTGTTTTGTTCGCGGTGACAGTGATCGCCATGCCGATGTTGCTGGACCGGGAAACCAATTTCGTCTCTGCCATGCTCACCTCGATCCGCGTCGTCGCCGAAAGCCCGGTGGTTATGCTGGGCTGGGCGGCCATTATCTCGGTCACGATGCTGCTGTCACTGGTTCCGGCGTTTCTGGGCCTGATCTTTACCCTGCCAATTCTTGGGCACACCACATGGCATCTGTATCAGCGGGCTGTTCCACCGGCCAAGGCGTGAAATGTCCGGTCGTCGCTTGTTCCAATGAGCGGTCGAATTTTGTCGTCGGCGCCTATCCGGTGTGGCTTGCACCGGTCCCACATTGACAACCGCTGCAAGCCATTCTTTTGGGTTCACGCATGTCAGCGACCGGACACATTAGACATTATCCTGTCGCTGACGGTGCTGCGTTACATCTTGGCCCGCTCTGATTTCAGCGCCAGCCACAGGCAATAGCACATCACCAGAACAACCAGCGTGAACGGGATGCCAGTCGAGACCGCAGCCCCCTGCAACGCGGCAAGACCGCCGCCCAGCAGCAGCGCGATAGCAACCAGACCTTCCAGCGTGCACCAGAACACGCGCTGGATCACCGGGGCGTCCATCTTGCCGCCAGCCGTGATCGTGTCGATCACCAGTGAGCCGGAATCGGACGAGGTGACAAAGAACACCACGATCAGCACTAGCGCGATGGGCGCGACGATGCCGTAGAGCGGCAGTTCTTTCAGGAAGCCGAACAGCGCGCCTTCGGGGGCATAGCTGTCGATCACCGTGGCGCGGACGCCTTCCGCTCCGCCTGCGTTCAGCATGTCGATGGCGGCACCGCCGAAGGTCGACATCCACAGCGCGCAAACTGCCGTAGGGGCCAACAGGGCGCAGAGAATGAACTCACGCACTGTGCGGCCCTTGGAGATACGGGCGATGAACATGCCGACAAAGGGCGACCACGCGATCCACCAGGCCCAGTAGAAGGTCGTCCAGCCGTGGAAATAGCTGGTGTCTTCTCGTCCGAATGGATTCGACAGCGCCGGAAGGTGCGTCACGTAATCTACCATCACGTTGAAATACCGCGCGATGGCGGTGCCGACGCCGGTGACGACGATGACAAAGATGAACAGACCCACGGCCATGATCATGTTGATCTCGCTCAGCCGTTTGACGCCCGCATCCATGCCCAGCAGGACCGAGCCCAGCGCGATCAGGGTGATGCCGATAATAAGCAGGACGGTCACGGTCGGGCTGGGTTCGATGCCGAACACCTCATTAAGCCCGGCGGCGACCTGCTGTGCGCCAAGACCCAGCGATGTGGTCAGACCAAAGAGCGTGGCAAAGACTGCCAGCGTGTCGATCATGTGGCCCCACCAGCCCCAGACGCGTTCGCCCAGAATGGGATAGAACGCAGACCGCAAGGTCAGCGGCAGGTCAAGATTATAGGCAAAGATCGCAAGGCTGAGGCCAACGGCGGCATAAACTGCCCAGCCTTCGAGGCCCCAATGGTGGATGGTCCCGACGATGCCTGCATATTCATTGCCCGGAACCGCGATGTCGATTCCCAGCGGCGCGGCGTTGCCGCCCTCGGCAAAGTTGTAATAGACCGGCTCCATAACGCCGAAGAACAGCAGTCCGATGCCGATACCGGCGGCGAACATCATCGCGATCCAACCGGCATAGGAATAGTCGGGCTTGGCGTCCTTGCCGCCGATCCGCACCTTACCCACTGGCAGGATGATCAGCACCAGACAGAACAGGGTGATCGCATCGACCGACAAGACCAGGAACCAGTCAAACGTGCTGGTCAGCCAGGGCCGGAGCCAGCCAAAGAAGGTTGCCGCGGCCTCCTGATTGGCCAATGCGATCAGGACGAACGCAAAGATCAGGATGCTTGAGATCAAAAAGACCGGGTTGTGGATATCCAGACCGAAGGGCCGGACGTTATCCTGCCCAAGCTCATATTCGGTCTCGAAGTCATAAATCCGGGGATCCGGATCCAGCATTTTCTTGGTTTGTGCCATTCGTCTGCCCTTCTGTTCGCTAAGTGCAAACGCCAAGGTATTAGACCAGCGGACGGAGAGGAGAGTGTTGTCCCTTGGCGCATTTCCGTCACTTCCACCGCAGGTTCAGTGGTAAAAGCCTATACCGGCACGGAAATTTCACAAAATATATTCCATAAAAATAATGTTAGCGTCACGGATTTACCTGTGACTGCCTGTATTCGACACGCTGCCCGTTCGCTGGGTCACTGAGGTTTCGCCCCGAAAGACTGCGGCGTGTTGACATTCCGAATGGGTTAAGATGTGACTGCCCGCACAACCAAGAGTTTATCGGCCCGCTATTTTCATGACCCTTGTCTTTAGTTCACTGTTGCTGTCGCTGGGCGTCGCTTTGCGCATGATTTTGCCCGTCATCGTCGTGAGCATTGCTTCCACATTCGTCTGGACCTTGCTCAGCATCCCGACGGCAGGGCTCGCAAGTCATTTCAGCGAACCGGTAACCGCGGCCGTCATCAGCCTGCTGGGCATACGAACGGCTCTTGCGCTCAATGGCGATCAGCGCCGCACCGAGATGAGCATCCTGCTTCTGAAGTCAATCCTTTACGGCATTTTCTTGTTTGTTCTCAACAGTGCTTTGCTTTGGTTAGGCACTGTTGCGACCGCTTTTTACGCGACTTGGCAACTCGGCAATGGACTGTCCCTATACACCATCAAAGAAGCTTCAGAATCCGCCCGGATCGGGTTCAGCTTACTTTGGCTTGGCAGCAACGCGATTTATGCTGTTGTGATCCTGACGGTCACAAACAGTGTCATGGCGGTCCCGCTGGCCAGTGCGGCGCGCGAAGCAAGCCACACAGCATCGGGCCAAGGGTTTTTTCACGGCGCCGGGCGCAGTTTTCTTCCCCTGTCCTGCGTGGTTTTCGTGTCCTTCTTCCTCCAGATCTACTTTGGGCTCTACGCGATGCTTTATGCCCTTTTCCCGCTCGCACTGACCTTCATTTCGCTCGTCGTCGCCCAGTCATTGCCAGATCTGGATTTGGACGTCCTTTTCAAAGGCCTTGCCGCATCGTTCGGTCTGCTTTGGCTGAATTCCTGGGTCTGGTCTGCCTCTGCCCTTGCGCTGCTCAAGTTCGATGGCCGACCCACCGAGCAGCAAAGACCTGCCCCATCTGCGGGCGCGGACCCCGCGTTAGACATTCGCGCACTGCGGAAATCCCGTGAATAGACGTGAGCTGGCAGAGCGATCTTCCCGCGCAACAGATTGCAGAGTTCCGGATCGGCGGCACATGTCAGACCTCTTTCCTTCCCGCGTATTCTGCTGTATGGGCCACCCATCTGAGACGTTGTGCCCTGACCCCGGCACTCGAACGGAAGATAAATGGGGTCGGCGGCAATGGGGCCGCCATGCAAACCGGAGACCCGCAGGGGCGGGAGTGCTCCGTTCTAGGATACGCATATGTTTGATGTAACGAAGAAATCAATGCAGTGGGGCGAAGAGACGCTGACACTGGAAACCGGCAAGGTTGCCCGTCAGGCCGACGGCAGCGTGATTGCCACGCTGGGCGAAACCAGCGTCATGGCAAACGTGACCTTTGCACGGGCGCAGAAACCCGGTCAGGACTTTTTCCCGCTGACCGTCCACTATCAGGAAAAATACTATGCCGCCGGTAAGGTTCCGGGCGGCTTCTTCAAGCGCGAAGCGCGCCCGACCGAGAAAGAGACGCTGACCGCGCGTCTGATCGACCGTCCGATCCGCCCGCTGTTTGTTGACGGCTTCAAAAACGAAGTTCTAGTCATGTGCACCGTGCTGAGCCACGATCTGGTCAACGATCCCGACATCGTTGCGATGATCGCGGCCTCTGCCGCGCTGACCATTTCCGGCGCGCCGTTCATGGGCCCGATCGCCGGTGCCCGCGTTGGTTTCGAGGATGGTGAATACGTTCTGAACCCGACCGTCGACGACATGCAGGACCTGCGCCTGAACCCTGAACAGCGTCTGGACCTGGTTGTTGCCGGGACCAAAGACGCCGTGATGATGGTGGAATCCGAAGCTTACGAGTTGTCCGAGGCGGAAATGCTGGGCGCGGTGAACTTTGCGCACGCGCAGATTCAGCCGGTGATCGACCTGATCATCAGCCTCGCTGAAGACGCCGCGAAAGAGCCGTTTGAATTCGAAGCGCCCGACTACTCTGACCTGTACGCTGCTGTTGCCGCCGCCGGTGAAGAGCAGATGCGCGCCGCCTTCGCGATCACCGACAAGCAAGAGCGCACCGCCGCTGTTGCCGCTGCCCGTGAAGCGATCAAAGAGGCTCTGACTGAAGAGCAGCTGGAAGACGGCAACCTCGGCTCCGCGATGAAAAAGCTGGAAGCAGGCATTCTGCGCGGCGACGTTGTTAAAGGCGGCAAGCGGATCGATGGTCGTTCGACCACCGATATCCGTTCGATCGTGGCAGAAACCTCGATGCTGCCGCGGACCCACGGTTCGGCGCTGTTCACCCGTGGTGAAACGCAGGCGCTGGCCGTGACCACGCTGGGCACCGGTGATGACGAACAGTTCATCGACGCGCTTCATGGCAACTTCAAATCGAACTTCCTGCTGCATTACAACTTCCCTCCGTATTCGGTTGGCGAAGTCGGCCGCGTTGGTGGCCCGGGCCGTCGTGAGATCGGCCACGGCAAGCTGGCATGGCGCGCCCTGCAGGCGGTTCTGCCTGCGGCGACCGACTTCCCCTACACGATCCGCATCGTGTCCGAGATCACTGAATCCAACGGATCAAGCTCGATGGCGTCGGTCTGCGGCGGTTCGCTGTCGATGATGGATGCGGGTGTTCCGCTGAAGGCACCGGTTGCCGGTGTGGCCATGGGCCTGATCCTGGAAGATGACGGTGAATACGCCATCCTGTCGGACATTCTGGGTGACGAAGACCACCTGGGCGACATGGACTTCAAGGTGGCGGGTACCGAAAACGGCATCACCTCGCTGCAGATGGACATCAAGGTCGCGGGCATCACGCCCGAGATCATGGAGAAAGCCCTGGCGCAAGCCAAGGACGGCCGGATGCACATTCTGGGTGAGATGGGCAAAGCCCTGTCCGAGACCAACGAATTCTCGGTCCACGCCCCGCGCATCGAGACCATGAACATCCCGACCGACAAGATCCGTGAAGTGATCGGCTCGGGCGGTAAGGTCATCCGCGAAATCGTCGAGGTTTCGGGTGCCAAGGTCGATATCAACGACGACGGCGTGATCAAGATCGCTTCGCCCGATGGTGAATCGATCAAGAAAGCCTATGAGATGATCCACTCGATCGTCGCCGAGCCGGAAGAAGGTCAGATCTACACCGGTAAAGTGGTCAAAATCGTCGACTTCGGTGCCTTCGTGAACTTCTTTGGCAAGCGCGACGGTCTGGTGCACGTGTCCCAGATCGAAAACCGCCGCCTGAACCATCCGTCGGATGTTCTGAAGGAAGGTCAGGAAGTAAAGGTCAAGCTGCTGGGCTTTGACGACCGGGGCAAGGTGCGCCTGTCGATGAAAGTCGTCGATCAGGAAACCGGTGAAGAGATCGTTCCCGAGAAGAAAGAAAAGAAAGAAGAAAGCGCAGAGTAATCTGCCATCACTTTCAAACAGAGCTGAAAGACCCCGGTCACTGCCGGGGTCTTTTTTATTGCCAGACATAAAACGCGAATAGTAAGCTATTTGAATTTAAAGGAGCCAATTATGAACGTATCTATTCGATGCCGCGCATCAGCAATCGCAGGTGTTTTGGCGGTTCTGGCAGCTTGTACAATCCAGACCGTTCCGTCCTTCGACGCCGAACTTGAAAGCAAACTGAACGAAACCCATGAAAAGACTCTGGCAGTTTTCAGCGGGTTAAGCAGTTGCCCCTCGAACTGCGCCTACAGTTCTTATTCCGCCAGATATGACGAACTGATCGGCGCTTTTGGGGCCGCTCGTGACAAGGCCTTGGCCCGCCCCACACCTCCGCTTGGAGTGAGACTGGCAAAATCCCCACTTTTGGAAAGCGTGTGCAGCAACAGCGCGCCGCAACAATGTCTGAACACGACCCCTGAAAAGCTGGAACTCGTGGTCGCGACTTTATCGGATCTTCGGGACACGCATCGATCCGGCCCTCTTCCGAAGGACAGCGAAGAGCTTTTCCTGACTGAATATCAAGCTGCAATTGAACCCACATTAATTATCGAAGCCGCATTGAAGAGATAAGGAGTATTCCCATGAAAGCCTCAGAAATTCTGGCCAATATTCTCGACTTACTCAAAGATGAATTGGGAAACGGTTTTACATCCATCCAGACTTTTGCAAAAAACCAATCCGAAAATATCGCGGAATTGGCCGTTGTCATCGCGCGGGAAAGGGTCTCGGGCGTATTGAGATCGAACAATCAAATGTTCCAGCGGTTCATTGATCGTTTGAAAAAGCACGTTGAACTCTTTGCTCGCGACTTGGCCATGCTGACCGTGCTGACGATCGAAAAAGCATGGAACCTGATCGTCGGCGAGGTTTGGGGCGCGATCAATTCGGCCATCAGCGGTGTCGGTCTTCCGCTTCAGCTTCCCGCACCGCCACAACAGCAATAACGCTCAGGCGGCGACGCCCGACGGTCCGTGCCTGAGCACATGCCACTGGCCAAAACTGTCGTTCAGATCCAGTTTGATCGCGGCATCTGCTTTGGTCGAAGCACTGCCGATTTCAGCCAGCGTGAATTCGATACCTCCGGGGATATCGATTCTCACCCGATGTTCACCGCCGCCATGCGGCGCCTGGATCGGACGCCCGGTCGAGGTCAGCACGTCGCCGATCACAACCTTGGCCTTGCGACCCTTGATATCTATCTCGAAATCGATAGGCTGGAACAAAGTGTCATGCACCGTTTCGCACATCGCGCGGAAAACGAACCAATGGGTCGCCATTTCCTCCGTCTCTTCCCCGTGGAGAACCCTTTCCAGCGCCTCGCGCTGCGCCTCTGACGCGCCTGGGTCAATAATTACCTGCATCTCGCCGCCGCCTTCGAAAATCGGCCCCGGCCAGGCATAGATCAACGCGGCTTTGGCTCCGGTCAGATCGGTATCCCCGAAATGCCCTTTGCGAATTTCCAGCACTTCGAAACCACGGCAGTTGCCATGCGTCGGTAATTCTTCAAACTGACAGGGGCAGGAGTAACCGCAATTGCAGTTCCCAAAACTCTCGCCTTCTACATACCAATCGGTAAATGCCATCGTCTTCTCCTGAAATGCACAGTTGAAAGCTCGATGTTTTTATACGCCCGCCTGTAAGACACTTGCCCTGTGAACTTTAGCACAGATCATGGAATCTACGAAATCTGGGCCGGGTATCGCCTCTCGCAGACAACCTCCGTGGCCACTCCATGGCGATGCACGCACGTCCGACAAACACCCAATACTGTGCCCAACTTCATAGCCACCCACAAAAATTTCCTGAAAGATGCCCTCAAAGGAAAGATCGGACACACCAAAACACTCCGCCTTGTCTGTCCCATTACAATTGCGGTCGAGGCACTGCGGCAAAGGGATAATGATGACCTCCAGATCGATGAAAGAACGGATCATCCAGACCTTCAGTTTCGAGCAGATCGGACTCGCATTTGTATCCCCTGCCTACGCCTATCTAAGGGGCTCCTTGATGAAAGAGGGGTTTGCAATCATCGCGCTGCTCTTGACTACGATCCTGATCTGATCGCCTGTGTTCAACACGATTTTTGACCTGCTCGAACGGGCCAAAACCTGTCGCCTGGCTTGCAAACAACCCCACGGCCTGTGCGCCCTGCCCGCAGCGCTGCATGAAACTTCGGCTGTAATGATCACCTGTCCGCCGTTGATGTATGTAGGTTGCCAATCCCTTGGATCAGCGCTTACCCTGAATTTCGGGCTGACATTGACCTATACGGCTTATACCGACCTGTTTCACATCACGTGTGACCGTGTCCGGCCAGTCAAAACACCCGAGACACAGAACAAGCCGCACTTCATCTGGCCAAAAATATCCTCGGGGGGAATCGCGCCTCTGGCGCGATGGGGGGCAGACAGCCCCCCAGACGGGCCTGCCACTCAAACCGGCGCTTTGGTTTTACGCAAATAGGGAAAGATCGTCTCGAATTCGCCGAACTTCTCTTTGGCGTCTTCGTTGGAAACCGCAGGCGGGATGATCACATCCTCTCCGGGAATCCAGTTGGCCGGGGTAGCCACGCCCTTCGCCGACATCTGCAACCCATCCAACGCGCGCAGAATCTCGGCAAAGTTCCGGCCAACGGTCATCGGATAGGTCATCGACAGTTTCAACTGCTTGTCCGGCCCGATGATGAACACAGACCGAACCGTGGCGCTGTCCGCCGGCGTGCGGCCGTCGGGCAGATAAGCCTCGGCCGGCAACATGTCGAACGCCTTGGACACGGCCAGACCGTCATCGGCGATGATGGGAAAGCCGGGATTGGCGTTGCCATAGGCCTCGATATCTTTCTTCCACTTCTTGTGATCCTCAACCCCGTCGACCGAGACCCCGATCACCTTGGTGTTGCGTGCAGCCCATTCGTCGTTCAACTGGGCAACAGCCGAAAACTCGGTGGTGCAGACAGGGGTGAAATCCTTGGGGTGCGAGAACAGGATGGCCCAGCTGTCGCCGATCCAGTCATGGAACTGAACTGTTCCCTGATCGGTTTCTGCGGTGAAATTCGGGACGGTATCATTGATGCGCAAACCCATGGGGCATCTCCTCTGTTGGTTTTTTGAACCGAGTCGGTTGCAGCAAATCTAATCACTTTGACGGCAGGTTAAAGCACTGAGTCTTGACGTGAGGGAAATTCAGATATCGCGATACGTGATCAGAGCTTTTCCTTGCCCCTCTGCCCGTGCAATGACAGAGTGGCTGATAAACCGACCAATCGGTCGAATCTATGCTGTACCGGAGGAACTGTCATGATCGAGAAACGCGATTTCTATATCAACGGCCAATGGGTCGCGCCGGCTGAGCCCCGCGATTTCGAAGTCATCGACCCTTCGACCGAAGAGCCTTGCGCCGTGATTTCATTGGGCGGGGCATCTGATACAGATTCAGCCGTCGCAGCGGCCAAAGCAGCCCTGCCCGGCTGGATGGCGACACCGGTCGCGGATCGCATCGCGCTGGTGGAAAAACTCATCGAGGTCTACAAGACCCGCGTCGAAGATCTGGCGCAAGCGATGTCGCATGAGATGGGCGCGCCCATCGACATGTCGCGCACCCAACAGGTGGGCGCAGGGATATGGCACCTCAAAAACTTCACCCGAGCCGCCAAGGCGTTTCAGTTTGATCGTCCTTTGGGTGATCACGCCCCGAATGACCGGATCATCTATGAAGCCGTCGGTGTGGCCGCCCTGATCACCCCTTGGAACTGGCCGATGAACCAGATCACGCTCAAGGTCGGCGCGGCTGCAATTGCGGGCTGCACCATGGTGCTGAAACCCTCGGAACAAAGCCCGCTGAACGCGATGATCTTTGCTGAGATGATGGATGAGGCAGGCTTCCCACCGGGTGTTTTCAATTTGATCAACGGAGACGGCGCAGGCGTCGGAACGAGCCTATCGGCGCATCCCGATGTGGATATGATCAGCTTTACCGGCTCGACGCGTGCGGGCACGGCGATTTCCAAGAATGCCGCCGATACGCTGAAGAAGGTGCATCTGGAACTGGGCGGCAAAGGCGCGAATGTGGTCTTTGCCGATGCGGATGAAAAGGCCGTGAAACGCGGCGTGCTGCACATGATGAACAACACCGGCCAAAGTTGTAACGCGCCCAGCCGGATGCTGGTGCAGCGTTCGATCTATGACAGGGCGGTCGAGACGGCGGCAGAGGTGGCGAACAAGGTATCGATCGGCCCAGCCAGCCAGGAAGGGCGTCATATCGGACCAGTGGTGAACGAGGTACAGTGGACCAAAATTCAGGACCTGATCCAAAAAGGCATTGACGAAGGCGCGCGTCTGGTCGCGGGCGGCACCGGTCGGCCCGAAGGTTTGAACAAGGGTTACTACGTGCGCCCGACCGTGTTCGCCGACGCCAACAACCAAATGACAATCGCGCGTGAGGAGATCTTTGGCCCCGTTCTGACGATGATCCCCTTTGATACCGAGGACGAGGCTATCGAGATCGCCAATGACACGCCTTACGGACTGACCAACTATGTCCAGACGCAGGACGGCGCCCGCGCCAACCGCATGGCGCGCGCGTTGCGCTCGGGTATGGTCGAGATGAACGGCCAGTCGCGCAGCGCGGGATCTCCGTTTGGCGGCATGAAGCAATCCGGCAACGGGCGCGAGGGCGGCGTTTTTGGACTGGAAGATTTCCTTGAGGTCAAGGCCGTCGGCGGCTGGGTTGCCGAGTAAACGCCCGCTGTGATCCAGTGGTGAGGCACCTTGCGGTGCCTCGCTCTGGTTTTCAGGCATCTGCCTGAGCTGCTTCATAAGCCAGCATGGCGCGTTTGACGGGCAGCCCCCAGTGATAGCCACCCAAACCGCCGGATTTCCGCAAGGCCCTGTGGCAGGGGATCAGCCAGCTGACCGGGTTGCGGCCCACGGCGGTACCGACGGCGCGTACCGCCTGCGGCGAGCCCACGCGTTGCGCAATCTGGGAATAGGTGGTCACCTGACCCGAGGGGATATGCATCAGCGCCTCCCACACCTTGATCTGAAGGGGTGAGCCGATCAGATGCAGCGGTGTCTCGGACCGGTCTGCGCCAAACGCGCTTTGCACCCAGGGGTGCAGGCGCGCGGAGTTTTCCACAAACTCCGCTTTCGGCCAGCGTGAGACCATATCTTCCATCGCAGCATCCGCGCCGGTTTCAGCCCCGAAGGCGATGCCGCAAATGCCCTTGTCGGTGCCCATCACCAAAGCAGGGCCAAAGGGGCAGTCGAACCAGCCCCAATAAATCGTCAGCCCTTCGCCTTTGCGGGCGTATTCGCCGGGGCTCATGGATTCCCATTTCAGGAAAAGATCGTGCAGGCGTCCACTTCCGGACAGACCGACGTTGTGTGCCGTCTCAAGCGTCGTGAACCGTTCCCGCAGCAGCGCCTTGGCGTGGCCCAGCGTCAGATATTGCTGATAGCGTTTCGGTGACACACCGGTCCAGCGCGAGAACAGGCGTTGGAAATGGGCGGGGCTCATGTCCATCTGGCGGGCCAGTTCGTCAAGGCTCAGCCCCTCGCCGCCCTGATCGATCAGGTCGATGGCCCGGCGCATGACGTTATAGTGGTATCCGCTTTCCGGCGTCTGGACATTCATGGCTTTCACCTCGGTTCGTTTCCAAAAACAATAGCCTGCGCGCCACGGACCTGCGACCCGGAACTTGCGCATTGGCTTTGGGCTTGTGTCAGGGCCTTACGGGCGGCATTAAGGCGCGGATGGCAAAGCAACTCGATTACCACACGATCCGCGAGATCTTTACGCGTTTTCAGGACGCCGACCCCGAACCCAAGGGCGAGTTGGAGCATGTGAACGTTTATACTCTGGTCGTTGCCGTGGCGCTGTCGGCGCAGGCCACCGATGCTGGCGTCAACAAGGCCACGCGCGAATTGTTCAAAATTGCGGATACTCCGCAAAAGATGCTGGATCTGGGCGAAGAGGGCCTGACCGAACATATCAAGACCATTGGCCTGTTCCGCCAGAAGGCCAAGAACGTGATTAAACTCAGCCGCATTCTGGTTGAAGACTATGGCGGCGAGGTGCCCAATTCCCGCGCCGCGCTGCAATCGCTGCCCGGTGTCGGTCGGAAGACGGCCAATGTGGTGCTGAATATGTGGTGGCGGCAACCGGCGCAAGCGGTGGATACCCATATCTTCCGCGTTGGCAACCGCACCGGCATCTGCCCCGGCAAGGACGTGGATGCGGTCGAACGCGCCATCGAAGACAACATTCCCGCCGACTTTCAACTCCATGCGCATCACTGGCTGATCCTGCATGGGCGGTACCATTGCAAGGCGCGCAAGCCGCAATGCCCGACCTGCATCATCCGTGATCTCTGTCAATTCGAGGACAAGACCTTATGAAGACCTACCAACTCACCGGTATCGGAAATGCCGTTGTGGACGTAATTTCGCAGGCCGATGACAGTTTCCTGGAACTGATGGGCATCGAAAAAGGCATCATGCAGCTGATCGAGCAGGAGCGTGGCGAGGTGCTGTACGCCTCGATGGAGGGTCGGGTGCAGACACCCGGCGGCTCGGTCGCGAACACGATTGCGGGCGCAGGTGCACTGGGTCTGGATGCGGCCTTTATCGGGCGCGTACATGATGACGCTTTGGGCCGGTTCTATGCGGATGCGATGAACGAGGATGGGGTCGATTTCGTGAACCCTCCGGTCCCGGGGGGCGAGCTGCCGACCTCGCGGTCGATGATCTTTGTCTCGCCCGATGGCGAGCGGTCGATGAATACCTATCTGGGGATTTCGTCCGAGCTGTCCTCGCAGGACGTGTCGTCCGATGTGGCGGGTAACAGCCAGATCATGTTCCTCGAAGGCTACCTGTTCGACAAGGAAAAGGGCAAAGCCGCGTTTCTTGAAGCGGCCCGGAACTGTCACGCGGGCGGCGGCAAGGCGGGGATCGCGATTTCAGATCCGTTCTGTGTGGAACGCCACCGGGTCGATTTCCTGCTGTTGATCGAGAACGAACTGGATTTCGTGATCGGCAATGAGGACGAGATCAAGTCGCTGTTCGAAACCGACGATCTTGAGGACGCGCTGTCCAAGACCGCCGCAATTTGTCCTTTGGTGGTCTGTACCCGCTCGGGAGACGGCGTGACCGTTCTGCATGACGGGCAGCGGTTCGACGTGCCAGTTGAAAAAGTTGTGCCGGTGGACGCCACCGGGGCGGGCGATCAATTTGCCGCCGGATTCCTGTTTGGCATGGCGACGGGTCGCGACTATGAGACCTGCGCAAAAATCGGCAATGTCTGCGCGCGCGAGGTGATCAGCCATATCGGACCGCGCCCCGAGGCGAACATGCAGGAATTGCTGCGCGCCGAAGGGTTGCTTTAAACCGTTCAGGACCCGGTCGCCGCGTCGTTCAGCGCCCAGTCGTATTTGTAGGCGCTGACGCGCGTGGCCTGCTGCAGCCGTGCTTTCAGATCTGGCTCGGCAACGGATTCGATATACGCCAATACGGCTTTCTCGTTTGCTCCGAAATCCTCGCGGAACCAGATGTAGATCTTCGACAGGATCAGGCCGCCATTGTCATTGAACCGCACCCCACGCGGGTCGTTGATATAGGCATGTTCGGCCGCCGCCATGTCGCGTTCCAGCGTTTTGGCCTGCCATGCGCGGTCCATCAGATTGGGGCACCCGACAGCGGCACAGTTGAGCGCATAGTGAATACGTGGTTCGTTGAAGGTGGGGCGGATGATCCGATGTTCGATGTCATTCAGTGTCAGTGACTGCCCTGCAACCGTCACCAGCGGTCGGTTCCACGGCCCGATGGACAGAGGCCCATCCTTGATGTCTCGGATCGAGGCGACGGGGTAAGCCTCAAGGACCACGTCCACCGTCACGGCATTATACATGTTGATCCAATACGCCAGTTGCTGATCTCGCGTCAGGTTTGCCGGGTCCACGGCCTGCAAATCAGTCAGATACCCGTCCAGCCGCGCATTGTCCGCCTGCGTCACCTGTCCGTAAGCCACCCGGTTCACACCTTGCGCGTCCGCAGCGACATAGCGGGAAAGGAACGTGGTCCAGTCGCGATGATCGACGCGTTCGCCGGGGGGTGGGGCCGTGCGGGTCAGTGCCGTGTCGGGCAACGGTGCAGCCTCGGGCAAGGCCAGACGTTCGACGCTGGCGCAGGCCGCAAGCAACGGCAACATCAGCAGGATCAGAAGACGTCTCATGAAGCATCCTTTCGGGATTGGCGCAGGGCGCGCATCTGCCCTTTCAGCCGTTTCATCGGAGCCAGCGCCGGGTCGCTCAGATCCGGCAGATCCGGGCCGCCGGACATGCGCGGCACGGCGGCGTTCCACCAGCTTGGGCCCGTTGGTCCGTCAACGCGGTCCGGGTTGGCCAGATGCATGTCGCGCTGCGCATTGTGCACGCACATGGACAGCGGCCCGTCAGATGTCGCAACCATGAAGACACAAGACGCGCAGCGATCCTCGTCCAGCGCGTCAGCCCCCATGAAGTTGTGGATGAACACCGCCTGACGACGCAAAGGCCCGCGCAGCAGACCCACGCCCAGACGCAAGGCGCACCCTGCCAGATGCAACCCTGCGCGCAGTGCCAGCATAGGGTTGCGCAGCGCCATCCGTCGTACACTGTCACGTATCACCAGGTGCCCGTCCGTAGCACGGTCGGCCCGCTCCATCGCGGCCATCACCCGATGCACCAAAGACGCGTTCGAAAGCACTGAAACAGCCCGCCCACCTGCGGTGACAACGCTGGCATAGCGGTTGCATTTCGAATGGCCGACGGCGGCAGTGTCGAAATGCAGAGCGGTCCCATACCCTTCCTCGACCGCTCGTGCCACGCTGTCTTGCGTGATGATGTCAGGTCGTTCCCGCAGCACACCCCGCCCCGTATCGGCCTGCATCTGGAACGAGACAAAGGCGACCTCGGGCCGGTCCCGCAGGTATCGCGCCAGTGCAGGAAGGTCATCAAAATTGCCGGCAAAGACGGTGGTGTTGAACAGGATGCGCAGTCCCAAGCCCCGCGCCTTGCGGATGTAGGCGCGGCGGACGGTGTTCAGTTCGACCTCGCTGCTGAAGCCCTTGCGGTCTTGTGTCATGTCTACGTGAAAGGCGACATCATCCAGCCCTGCTGCTGCAAGTCGGGTCAAAAACGCCCGGCTGGCACGAATACCGTTGGTCATCAGGCAGGACCGCATTCCCAATCTGCGGATTTCCCGGCACAACGCCTCAAGATCCTCGACCTTGCGCAGGGTTGGATCGCCGCCTGTCAGCTGAACCGAAACACCGGAACCATAGTGACCGCGAATTGTCGCCAGACGCGCGAACAGGACCGAGAGGGGGGGATCAAATGTCATCTCGGCCCTGTCCGAGAGATAACAGAGCGTGCAATCCAGATTACACCGCTGCGTCACCTCAAGCGCAACGCAGGCCATGGGATAAAACCGACCCGCCGTTTGTCCCGCACCATATTCACCACTCCTGTGTAACCCCTCGCGCAGCGGCGCGCGGCGGTCGGAACCGGTGAATTTGCGCCCGGCTGGGGCGATAGCGGGATGGGCTTGCGTGGCGTCTCTCATGCGGACCAAGCTAGAGACACGAGCAGACGCGAACCACGCCCCCTCACGCCAAGTTGTCAGATCATGAGGACAGGGTGATCAGGCCAGATGTCCCTTGAACGCGGCAACGACCTTTTCGTAGACGTCGCGCTTGAACGGCACGATTTCCGCGGTCAGGCGCGACGGATCCTGCCACTTCCATTCGGTAAACTCGGGGTGATCGGTAGCAATGTTGATCTGATCGTCCCGACCTGTAAAGCGCATCAAAAACCATTTCTGTTCCTGCCCGCGATACCGGCCCTTCCAGATTTTCGGCACGATGTCGTGAGGCAGGTCGTAAGGCAGCCAGCCGTCGGTCTCGGCGATGATCTCGACCAGATCAGCGGTGACGCCGGTTTCCTCCCACAGCTCGCGCAGGGCAGCATCGCGCGGATCTTCGCCCTTGTCGACGCCGCCTTGAGGCATTTGCCATGCGTCCTTGTGGCGATCATTTCGCTGGCCGACGAATATCTGACCCTGCGCATTCATCAGCATCAGCCCGACGCAGGGGCGATAGGGCAGTTTGGCGATCTGGTCGGGGGTCATGCGCGGCCTCTTGGGTTGTTCGGCCCCTCTGTATCAAGCGCCACCCCGGCGGCAAAGGGGATGACGTTAGGTTTCACGTGACAAAGGTAACGCGCGCGTCAATCTTGGCCGAAATTCAGGGAGAGTTCGCCATGACCGCGTACCCAAACATGCTGGCCCCGCTGGATCTGGGCTTTACCACGCTGAAAAACCGCGTGCTGATGGGCTCGATGCATACCGGGCTGGAAGAAACCGGCGACTGGAACCGGGTGGCCGAGTTCTATGCCGACCGGGCGCGCGGCGGTGTGGCGCTGATGGTAACGGGCGGGATTGGTCCGAACCTTGAAGGCTCGGTGCTGCCGGGGGCGGCGATGATGACGAATGAAACCGAGGTCGCGAACCACTCTGTCGTGACGAAGCGGGTGCATGAGGCGGGCGGCAAGATCGCGATGCAGATCCTGCACGCCGGTCGCTATGCCTATGGGCCGAAATGCGTGGCACCCAGCCCGGTGAAGTCGCCAATCTCGCCCTTTCCTCCGCATGAGCTGGACGAAGAGGGTATCGAGAAACAGATCAGCGACATCGTGAATGCGGCCCGGCTGGCGCAACAGTCGGGCTATGACGGCGTCGAGATCATGGGGTCCGAGGGGTACTTCCTGAACCAGTTCTTGGTGACCCACACCAACAAACGCGAGGACCGCTGGGGCGGGTCTTATGAGAACCGGATGCGTCTGCCCATCGAAGTGGTGCGTCGAACGCGCGAAGCGGTGGGCACCGATTTCATCATCATCTACCGGCTGTCGATGATTGATCTGGTGCCCAATGGCTCGACCCATGAAGAGGTTGTGGAACTGGCGCAGCGGATCGAGGCCGCGGGGGCCACGATCATCAACACCGGCATCGGCTGGCACGAGGCGCGGATTCCGACGATTGCAACATCCGTGCCACGTGCGGCGTTTGCGTGGGTGACGAAAAAGCTGATGGGCAAGGTGGGCATTCCGATCATCACCTCCAACCGCATCAACACGCCCGAGGTCGCCGAAGAGGTGTTATCGACCGGCTGCGCCGATATGGTGTCTCTGGCCCGCCCGATGCTGGCGGATGCGGATTTCGTGAACAAGGCCATCTCGGGTGAGGCGGCGCAGATCGCGCCATGCATTGCCTGCAATCAGGCCTGTCTGGATCATACGTTCAGCGGCAAGCTGACGTCTTGCCTTGTTAACCCGCGCGCCTGCCATGAGACCGAGTTGGTGATCACCAAGGCCGAGGTTGCCAAGACTGTTGCCATCGTTGGGGCTGGCCCTGCGGGTCTGTCCACCGCGATGACCGCCGCCCAGCGCGGCCATGACGTGACCCTGTTCGACCGCGCTGCTGAAATTGGCGGGCAGCTGAACATGGCCAAACAGGTGCCGGGGAAAGAGGAATTCTGGGGCCTTGTCGACTGGTACCGCACCATGATGGTCGATCTGGGGGTTAAGGTGGAACTGAACCGCGAGGTCACTGCCGATGACCTGAGCGGTTTTGACGAGGTGGTCATCGCCACCGGCGTCACCCCCCGCGATCCGCAGATTTCGGGGCAGGACCGCAATAATGTGCTCAGTTATATTGACGTGCTGCGCCACAAGGCCGACGTGGGCAAATCCGTGGCCGTGATCGGCGCAGGTGGCATCGGGTTTGACGTGTCCGAATTCCTTCTTGAAGACGGTCACAGCGTCACCACTGACCTGCCTGCATGGATGAAAGAATGGGGCGTAACCGACCCGGAGCAGCACCGCGCAGGTTTGGCACCGGAAGGACCCCAACCCGCAACTCCAGCGCGGCAGGTCTCGTTGCTGCAACGCAAGGCGCAACGCCACGGCAAAGGTTTGGGCAAAACAACCGGCTGGATTCATCGTGCGACGCTGAAGATGAAAGACGTCAATTTCGTTGGCGGCGTGAATTATGAACGCATCGATGACGACGGCCTGCATGTCAGCTTTGGCGAGGATCGCTCTGACCCCACCGTAATCCCTGCAGACACGATTGTATTGTGCGCGGGGCAAGTCTCGGACCGGTCACTGGTGGACGAGCTGAGCGCCCGCGGTATTGCGTGCCACGTGATCGGCGGCGCGGATGTTGCGGCAGAACTGGACGCCAAGCGCGCGATCAATCAGGGCACGCGGCTGGCGGCCAGCCTGTAACTGCACCGCCTCAAAAGGGCATCTTGCTCAGGTGCCCTGTCGCGCTGCTATTCGATCGTGATCGTAATCACTTCGGATAAAATCGGCGTTGCATGAGGCACATGCCCGGCGTCACCCAGAACCAGTTGCAGCGTATGCTCACCCGGCGTCATTTCCAGGGTCACTTCGGTCTGACCCCCGCCAAAATGGATATGGTTGTCATCAGCGGGCAAGCCATAGGCCAGTTCATCTGCACCATCCTCGCCCTGCCCCAAAGGCGGGCGATCGATCAAAAGGTGATGGTGGCCGGTGTTTTCAACCTCGGTTCCGGCAGGTGCCACGCCCATTCCATTCAGACCAAAGACGATTGTCACCGGTGATTTGACAGTGTCGCCATCCGCCAGATTCGCAAAATACAGCTTGGTATCCGGGTTGGATGGCGTTGTCCCCCCGGCCAGCGCAATAGTGGCTGACAGTAAAATGACGGTCGCGGCGAAAAAGGCTTTCATGATCTCCTCCCTGGTCACAAAATTGCCATTCTGATGATAGCACGTATCGTCAGAAGGTCAGAAAACCCATCAATCACAGGCGATGCCGTCTTCGCGAGCCAGAGCCTCGGCGCGTTTCCCAGATGCAAACGATCCGAATCAAAACCCTGATATTATCCCATATCTGCCCCGTTCTCGCCCAGATTGATCGCAATATTGAGACAACGAACAGAAGACCTGGGGAACGAGAATGGACCGATTGACCGAAATGGAGGCCTTTTCCAACGTGGTGGACCAAGGTGGTTTCACTGACGCGGCCAAGAAAATGGGTATCTCCAAATCGGCCGTATCCAAGCACGTGTCGAGCCTTGAGGCCCGGCTGGGCGCACGTCTGCTGAACCGGACAACGCGCCGGGTGTCACCGACCGAGATTGGATTGGCCTATTATGACCGCGCCCGGCGTGTTCTGAATGACGCGGGCGAAGCGGATGCGCTGGTCACATCGATGCAATCCGATCCCTCTGGTCTGCTGCGGATCAGTGTGGCGACGGATTTCGGCGTGAACCATCTGTCGCCGGTACTGTCGGATTTCCTGTCTGCCTATCCCGAAATTACCGTGAACATGGTTCTCAACAACCGCTTTGTAGAGCTGATTTCAGAAGGGTTCGACGTGGCAGTTCGCATCGGCGAGCTGGAAGACAGCACACTGAGAGCCCGCAAACTGACCGAAACAGTCAAGCGCATGGTTGCCGCGCCCAGCTATATCGAACAGTTCGGCCGGCCACAGAAAATCGACGATCTGAACGAGCACAAGCTGCTGCACTATTCCAGCCAGTCTTCGGGCAATGTCTGGAAACTGACCGCGCCGTCGGGCGAAAAGCGCCAGGTGCGCACAGCAGGTTGGCTTAGTGTCAATGACGGGCAGTCCTTGCTGAACGCCGCCATCTCGGGGCTTGGGATCGCCTATCTGCCCAGCTATCTGTATGCGGATGCGCTGAAAACGGGTGAGGTGGTGGATGCCATGCCTTCACTGCCGGACGAAGTTCAGGGCATCTATGCCGTGTATCCTCCGGGACGCTTTACACAACCGAAGGTCCGCGCCTTCATCGACTTCCTCGTCCATTCCTACGCCGAAAAAGGCCCGATGGATTGGTAGAATTCTCCCTGCGGTAACTGACCGGCCCGTGTTTCTTAGCACGGGCCTTTTTTTATCCGCATATCGGATTTTCGGGCACGACCGTTCCAACCGCTTCATTCACGTGTGGGCGGTCAGTTCACCAGCAGAACCGCTTCCACACGCCGGTTGAGCTCACGACCCTCGGGCGTTGCGTTGGAAGTGATCGGCGCAAGATATCCCGCGCCCTGCGCTTCGATCCGGTCAGAAGAGATACCATGTTCCTCAATCAGGCGGTTACGTACGGCCTCGGCGCGCCGCATACTGACGTTGATGTTCGCCTGTAAAGCGCCGGTATCATCTGTGTGTCCGACAAAAGCCAGACGCACATCGGGATTATCCGTCAGATAACCGGATAAAAGGCCCAGTGATGCGAAGGGGCCCTCGCCCAATGTGGTCTCGCCAGAGCTAAAATGCAGATCGCCCAGAATGACATGCCCGTCGCTTTGAAGATCGACCAACAGGCCGCCCGAACTTTCCACCGTCTCTTCGACAACAATTGGCGGAGCGGGGGGCGCATCGACCGGGGTGACCCGGATCATCTGCACATAGCCGTCCGGTTCATTGCGGCTGACCAGCAAACTCAGGACCTCGTCGCCACGGGCAGCGGCCAAAAACCGATAATCGTTGATGGCGACATACATGTCGGGTGTGGGTACTACTTCGGTGTCAAAGCGGAAATCGAAGCCACCGCAGGCCCGAGCCTCACATTCGAACGAAATATCAAAGCCTTGCGCCTGAATCTGGTCGCGCAACGGGGTCAAAATCTGCAAGGTCGTACTTGATCCCGTCTGCAACCGCCATGTCAGACGCTCAACACGACCTTCTGCTGTCCGATAGGGAACGGTGCCGTCAGAAAACACACCCGTTGGCAGATCGTAGCTGTCCAAGGGGCTGATACGCTCTGACACCTGCCGGGCACCTGTCGGAAACGTCAGATCCTGAGCCAGCAGCGGCCCGGGCACAAACAAAAGTAAGAGGGACAGGACACGGGTCATCTAAACTGGGCGTGATACTCGGGATTGGGCACCATCGCTGTCGCACTGGCCACGCGATTGGTCATGTTGAAAAAACCGGTGACGTTGGTGATGTCCCAGATGTCCCGATCCGTAAATCCCACATCGCGCAACCGCTGGCGGTCCGGCTCTTCTATCGTTGCGCTGCCAGTTGTCATCCGGGCCGCAAAATCCAGCATCGCGCGTTGACGGTCATCCAACGGGGCAACGCGGAAGTTCATGACCAGCATTTCCCCCAGCTGCGGGTCACCGGACAATTGCCGCACCGCCGCGCCATGGGCAACAAGGCAATAAAAACACTTGTTGATTGACGACACGACCACCGCAATCATCTCGCGCTCAAGTTTGCTCAGACCGCTGTCCGCCAGCATCAGATCGTTATACATCGCCGTAAAAGTGTTCAGCTTTTCGATGTCGAACGCGTGGGCCCGCAACACATTGGGCACCATGCCCAGCTTTTTCACGCAAATGTCGAAGTATTTCTGTGTCTCAGGCGGCAAAGGGTCGACCGCGGGCAAATCGAGGGCTGTGGGCTGGTCCTGAAATGTCACGTCACTCTCCTCAGACATGCTGACGATAGTGGTATTCGTCGGCAATCTCCATCCCGAGCGACTGGTAAAGCGCGTTTGCCCCCACATTCGCTTTGGTGCAGATCGCGCTAAGGGTCTGGCCGCCATTGTCCAGCGCCCAAAAGGCCGCGGCGCGCATCGCCCATTGACCCAGACCCTTGCGCCGGTGATCCGGCAGAATTTCCAACGCGTGAACCATGGCAATCTGATCGTGCATGGCCACAAACCCAGCCCCGGCAGGTTGGTCCTGATGACGGATCAGCAACCCCGTTTTCGGACCCGGTGCACGGTGCATCACCGCCTGTCGCGCGGGCCCAATTCCGCCTCGCGCCCAGATCTCGCGCATGATCGACAGCGGATCCCAGACATTGAAAACCGTGACCCGCGGCAATGGAATATCCGTCAGATGTTCGACCGGGCAGGCATAGATATTGACCGGATCCAGAACCTGATATCCGCGCGCCTGCAATCGGGCGTCCAGCGCCTCGTCACCAGGTCTGAGGCAAAAGATCTGGTTTTGCCCCATGGCCTGCATCGCCGCTTCGGCGACCTCGATATCCGCCTCGGTCGCAGGGCCCAGCGCATTGGCCGCCGACACGCGGGATCCGCCGCCTTCGCCCTGACGCAGTTGAAACGGACCCACCTGCTGATAGCGCGCAGCAGGCCAAGTACCGTCCACAATGTCGGGCCAGTTGAAACTCACAGATCAAGATCTTTCGCAAGTCGGGTGGTGGCAGCATCGATCCGAGCACCGTCAGTGCCCCGCACCACGACATTGGCCCCGAAGACGCCGTTGATCTGGAACGGGTAGCATCCGACCGAGAGATCGTCGAAATCCTCGGCCAGCGCGGACAGGGTCGCTGCGATGTCGCCTTCACCCCGGTTCACGCGCAGGGTCTGCGACAAAAGCGGACTGCCACCGGTCAAGCCGGGCAGAACACTCGCCACCATGGCTTGAAAGACCGAAGGAACACCGGCCATGACATGGACATTCTTGATGGTAAACCCGGGTGCGGTCGAAACCGGATTGTCGATCAATGTGGCCCCGTCCGGAATGCGCGCCATGCGCAGGCGGGCGGCGTTCAGTTCCAGACCCGAGTTGTCGTAATGCGCTTCAAGCAACGCGCGCGCATCTTCGCGGACGTCAATCGGCGTCTCAAAGGCACGCGCAATGCAATCGGCGGTGATATCGTCATGGGTTGGACCTATGCCGCCGCTGGTAAAGACATGGTCATGCGCGTCCGCCAAAGCCCTGACCGCAGCCTCAATTGCAGGGGCTTCATCGCTGACGATGCGGACCTCTTTCAGATCGATGCCCTGCTTGGTCAGTTCTCCGGCCAGATAATGCATGTTTGCGTCGCGCGTGCGGCCCGAAAGGATCTCATCCCCGATCACCAGCATCGCGGCGGTTGGATTGGACATGACGCATACCCCCTGTTGATCGGCTCTTAGGGCAGGTATAGGCCTTAGGCTATGCGATTTGAAACCCCCCTTGTCCCCGCCCGCCTGATCCGCCGCTATAAACGCTTTCTGGCCGATTGCACGTTGGAGGACGGGCGCGAGGTCACCGCGCATTGCGCCAATCCGGGCTCGATGATGGGATTGGCGGAACCGGGTGAGAAAATCTGGCTTGAGCCCAATGATGATCCGAAGAAAAAGCTGAAATACGGCTGGCGGCTGGTCGATCATGAGAACGGGCATTTCACCGGGGTCGATACCTCTCTGCCGAACCGGGCGCTGCGGGCGGCGCTGATGGCGCGCGACATCCCGGAACTGGCCGCCTATGAAACCGTCCGCCCCGAGGTGAAATACGGCGAGAACAGCCGCATCGATTTCCTGTTGACCCAACCGGGTTTGCCCGATGCCTATGTCGAGGTCAAAAGCGTGACGCTCTCGCGCCAGCCCGGTCTGGCCGAGTTTCCCGACAGCGTGACGGCGCGTGGCACCAAGCATCTGGGTGAGTTAACCGCCATGGTGGGACAAGGGCACCGGGCCATCATGCTTTATCTCGTACAGCGCACTGATTGCGACCGCTTTGCATTGGCGGCAGATATCGACCCGGCTTACGCCGCAGCGTTCGAAAGCGCACAAGCCGCCGGTGTCGAGAGGGTGGTGTGCGGAACCCGGATTACACCCGAAGGCATCTGGGCAGAGTCTGGCCGTCAATGGAAGATTATTTGACAGCGCTTAATTCAAAAACCGAAATTCCCCCAGAAAAACCCCGGATTTCGGGCTTTGACCCCGGTATTTCCCATCTTCTTTTTGTCCAACCACAGCGCAAAGCTCTCTGCCTTGTTGGAAATTCGCCCAGCGGCTGCAAATCTTGTCGCCGTCCAGCCACCAGGTCCCGGTATCGCGGCCCAGACGGGGAATGGTAACCTCGAACGTCCGGTCGGGATGAAACTGGGCGGTACCCGAGTAGTGAAACCGTTCGAACGCGATTTTTCTGTCCGTGGTCAGCTCTGTCGCAAGTTCGGGGCCAGTCAGCAATTTCACCTCGTCCCGACAGCCGGTCAGAACCAGAACCATCACCAATACGGACCATCTGAACATCTGACTGCTTTCGCTTTTCCTGCCGGGTGAGGATTCGGTGCTGCTGCAGGTTATCCTGAACGTGACGATGTGGATGCTTGAATTTTCTCTGCTCAACGCCATTTGAACGGTTGAAAGACACCGCGACTTAACACCCTCTGGTACTTTCTGCGCAAGCAGCGTAAAAGGCATGCTGCGCACAAATTTTTTTGGAGCCATGCGTCGATGAAAGAACATCGTGGCCGCCTGACCAAGGACGGTATCCGCATTTATGAGCAAAGCGACTTTGCCGGCATGCACGCGGCAGGGGCGCTGGCCGCGCGGATACTGGATGACATTGCTGAACATGTGTTTGTGGGTCAGACCACGGGTGCGCTCGACGGGATGATCACACAAATGGTCGAGGATGCGGGCGCAACTTCGGCCACAATCGGCTACAAGGGCTATCAGCACGCCAGTTGCATCAGCGTGAACCATGTGGTCTGCCACGGCATCCCCGGCGACAAAAAACTGAAAGAGGGCGATATTCTGAATATCGACGTCACTGTCATCGTCGATGGCTGGTTCGGGGATACCTCGCGCATGTATGTGGCGGGTAAGCTGCCGCGCAAGGCGGAACGTCTGATCCAGGTCACCCATGACGCCCTGTTCAAGGGCATTGAGATGGTCAAGCCCGGCAACACTTTCGGTGATATCGGCCACGCCATTCAGGCCTTTGTCGAAGCACACCGGATGAGCGTCGTTCGTGACTTCTGCGGCCACGGGCTGGGTCGCGTGTTCCATGCGCCGCCGAATGTCCTTCACTACGGGCGTCCGGGCACTGGTGCTGTGCTGGAAGAAGGCATGTTCTTCACCATCGAACCGATGGTCAATCTGGGCCGCCCCGAGACAAAGACGCTGGCCGATGACTGGACCGCCGTGACCCGCGACAAGTCATTGTCGGCGCAGTTTGAACATTCGGTGGGTGTGACGGCGGACGGGGTCGAGATCTTCACCCTGTCACCGGGCGGCAAATACCACCCGACCTATTCGTCCTGATCTGCGCCCTGATCGCGCATCAGCTTCAGCAACAATGTCTCATCCCGCCACGGGATCACCGCGTCATGGATGAAGACCGGCGCGCGCATCGGTTTCGGCTGCGGCCCGGTGGTCGAGTCGGCATCCGTGTCTTGTGAAAACGCCCAGAACGCAGGTGCAATTGCTCGGTCCATTCCCGGACCCTAGCATGTTTCGGGCTCAGAGTCCCAACAGCTCGGGCAGTTGTGACATCTGCGTGAAAACCTCGGCGCCCAGAGCGGACAGGTGTGCGCCATCATCATGCGCCGCATAGGCCAGACAGCGCATATTGGCCCGGATGGCAGCGGTGACGCCGCTTATGCTGTCTTCGATCACAACCGGCGTCTTTGCGCCAAAATGCTGCGCAGCGGTCAGAAACAGGGTTGGGTCGGGTTTGGCGGTGCCCAGCACCTGAGCCGAGAACATCACGTCGCTGAACCGCTCCCACAGACCGTTCTGGCCCAGCGTGATCTGCATTTTCTCGGGTCGGCCGTTTGAGGCCACGCAATATGCGGTGCCGCTGGCATCCAAATGGTCCAACACCTCGCGAATGCCCGGGACCAGAGGCGTTCCCGCCTGCAGCGCCGCGTACACCTCGGCATAAATCTGTTCGACCCAGTCGTCCGGCAGATCAGCTCCAAGTTTGCGCGCCTGTTGGTGGGCACCGCTCATGGTGCCGCCCACGAACAGGTTCATGCATTCGGTCAGCGAGACCTGCAGGCCATAGCCCGCAAGATTGTCGACCAGCACCTGATTGGTCAGCCCTTCGCTGTCCACCAGAACGCCGTCACAATCGAAAATGACCAGATCGTGCATCTCAGCCTCCTGCCCGCCACATCAATGAGATATGCGTGTCGCCATATTTGCGCGCATCCTGCAGGGTGAACCCGTCGGGCGCGGCCATCGGTGCGTTTTCCTCCCACACGATCAGGGCATCGTCGGCCAGCCAGCCGCCCTGCGTGACAGCGGCCAAGGCCTTTTGACCCAAAGCCTTGCCATAGGGCGGGTCCAGAAGGACCAGATCATAGGGCACGCCGGGGTTGTCCCCCAAACGGGTGGCGTCGCGGCGGATCAGATCGGTGTGGTCGGTGCTGCGTGTCAGGTCAATATTCTGGCGGATCAGACCCTGCGCCACGCGCCCGTCATCGACAAAGGTGACATGGGCCGCGCCACGCGACAGCGCCTCAAGCCCCAGCGCTCCGGTGCCGGCAAACAGGTCCAGAACGCGCAGGCCATCGAAATCAACTTGATGGGTCAACACGTTGAACAGGCTTTCCCGCACTCGATCTGTGGTCGGGCGCAGATGCGCGCCCGCGTCTCCCTTGCCGACCGAGGCCAATGCGCGGCCGCGGAATTCTCCCGCGATGATCCTCACGCCTTGAGCAGCGGTTTCAGGTCCGCCTGCGCGTCGGCAATAATGGCGGGATCTGCCGTTTTGCCCGCATCGATCAGGCGCTTGCCGATCATGTAAGAGCGCGGGTCATTCATCGCGTCCACCGCGATCAGCTGATCACCTTTGTAGTACCAGTAGGACACGGTCGCGCCCTCACCCTTGCGGGTTACGACACGATCATAGCCGGTGTTCAGGCCTGCGATCTGCAGCTTGACGCCATACTGGTCCGACCAGAACCACGGCGTCGCGGTATAGTCTTTGGCAGCGCCCAGCATGTTCTGGGCCACAATCTCGGCCTGATCGATAGCGTTGGGCACGCTTTCCAGACGAATCCGCCCCTCACCATGCGGGAACGAAGCGCAATCGCCCGCCGCCCAGATCGAAGGGTCAGACGTCCGGCCATGGGCATCGGTCTTGATCCCGTTGTCCAGTTCCAGCCCTGCCATCTCAGCCAGTTGAGTCGACGGCGCGATGCCCACGCCAACCACGACGAAATCGACCTCCAGTTCGGTGCCGTCAGTCAGGATCGCACCGGTGACCTTGCCATCCTCACCAATCAACCGATCCAGCCCGACGCCTTCGCGGATATCGGCTCCGTATTCGGTATGTAGCGCGCGGAAATAGTCGCTGGTTTCGGGCGCGGCGACACGTTGCAGGATACGGTCGGCCATCTCGACCAAGGTCACCTTGACCCCGCGCTTGGCACAAACAGCGGCGGCCTCAAGCCCGATATAGCCACCGCCCACGATCAGCGCGCGGGCACCGTCGATCACGCGGGGTTCCATCTCGTCGATATGGGCCAGATCGCGCACCACATGCACGCCTGCGAGATCGCCGCCGATTGCAGCAGGCAGCCGACGCGGGTCTGACCCTGTGGTCAGTGCCAGTTCATCATAGGCGATGACCTCATCGCCCAGCGAAACCGTCTTGGCTTGCGGATCAATTCCCGTCACGCGCTGGCCCAGACGCAGGGTGATGTTGTTGTCGGCATAAAAGCTCTCGGGCCGCAGAAACAGACGCTCAAGCTCCATCTCGCCCAGCAGATAGGCCTTAGACAAGGGCGGGCGCTGATAGGGCAGATGCGGCTCGGCCCCGATCAGGGTGATCTGACCGTCAAACCCGTCTTTGCGCAGCCGTGCCACCAGCGATGCACCGGCCTGCCCGGCTCCGATCACGACAATATGGCTCATCTGTCCCTCACCCTGCAGAATTCCCGTGGTCACTTTGTTTCGAACACCTATATTGCGGCTAAGCCCGACTCTGCAAATCCAAACGACAGGAGCATAAAAATGATTTCAACAGGTGACACGCTGCCCGATGCCACGCTCATCCAGATGGGTGCGGATGGTCCGGAAGAGGTTCGGGTTTCGGAAAAGACGCAAGGCCGCAAGGTCGTCATCTTTGCGGTGCCAGGCGCATTCACCGGCACCTGTACCACCGCACATGTTCCCAGCTTCATCCGCACCAAGGACCAATTCGACGCCAAAGGTGTCGATGAAATCATGTGCCTGTCCGTCAACGACCCCTTTGTCATGAGCGCCTGGGGCGACTCAACCGGCGCGACCGCCGCTGGCCTGACGATGGTGTCCGATCCGGCGTCGGAGTTTACCAAAGCCATCGGTATGGATTTCGACGCGCCGCCCGTCGGCCTGATCGCACGCTCCAAGCGCTATGCGATGCTGATCGAAGACGGCAAGATCACGGCACTGAACCTTGAAGAAAGCCCCGGCGCCTGCGAGATTTCGGCAGGTGAGGGCCTGCTGGATGTCATCTGAATTCAAGCAGCCCCGGTACCATCGGGTCCGCCGCTTCTGATTTAACTTGATACACCTCCCCGATGCGCAAATACTCGGCGCATAAATTCAAGGAGGTTTTGATGAAGCTGAAGGCATTTACCCTTCTTTTGGCTGCAGCGGGTGCCGTTGCAGCCTGCGGCCCGGCCCCGACCCCCCAACAACAGGCAGCACGACAGCATGAAATCGCCTGCCTGAGTGGTACTTTGGGTGGCGCTCTGATCGGGGGCGCTTTGGGCAATCAGTTCGGCGGCGGATCGGGAAGAACCATCCTGACTGCGGCAGGGGCCACAGTCGGCGGCCTCGAAGGCCAGCGATACGCATGCTGAGGAGAACCCAATGAAATTCTGGACGATGATCGTGACTGCCTTTCTGCTGGCCGGTGCGGCCTCGGCTGAAACTGTTGCGGACTTGCATGAAAACGAACTGAAAGCCATCGACACAAATAATGACGGGTTTTTATCGAAGGATGAATTCAACGCCTTTTCGGACTATGCTTTTCAGGAAATGGATGACGACAAGAACGGCACCTTGGGTCAGGACGAAACAAAGCCGTTCATGGATATCAAGCAATTTCAGGGTGTTGACGAGAATGGTGACAACCTTATTTCAAAAGCCGAATATGATGCTCAGATGCAGAGCGATTTCGAAGCTGCAGATCAGGATGGCAATGGCCGGCTAGACTAGCACCCGGCCGCAACAAAAGCGGGGGAGCGTATGCAAAAGTGGATCGGATTGGGGGCATTGGTTGCCCTGGCGGCTTGTGACGTACCTGAGGCCCCGATTGTCACGGGCCCGGATGGGCAGCCCAAGATTCAGATCAGCACCGATGGCCTGACCTGCTATCAAAACAGTTGCCTACGGATCGATCCGTTCAACCGAACTGTCAACTCTGTCGGGAACCGGACGATTCGCATTTCGGGCAACATAGATGTCAGCGGCGGCACTGTATCGCCCGAAGATTTCAACCAGATGTATCGCAGAGCCCGTCTGGCGGGTGGGGTAACCGAGAGCGAACGGCGCTAGACAAGACCGTCCATCTTGCGGGCCAGTTTCGCATCCAGCGCGGACAGCCCACCTACGTCATGGGTCGATAAGGTTACTTCGACCGTCCGATACACGTTGGACCACTCGGGGTGGTGGTTCCACTTCTCGGCAAAGATCGCCACCTGGGTCATCCAACCAAAAGCATGCACGAAGTCGTCGAAGACAAATGTCTTGGTGATCGCATCTCGGTCCTTGACCATGGTCCAGCCGGTTTTGAACAGCGGGTCCAAAAGGGGCCCGCGCGTCTCGGTCGACAATAGCTCGGTCATTGCTGTTCCTCCGGGTTCGATTTTCTGAACGGGCCGTAATCCGTCAGAATCTCGATTTCTTCTCCCACCGCATGTGCCTCGGCGTCCAGATATTTTCTGATAGCATCCGCAAAACCCGGATCGCCGACCCAATGCAGGCTGTGCGTCCGTGTCGGCAAATATCCGCGCGCCAGCTTGTGTTCCCCCTGCGCGCCCGCTTCGACCCGGGCCAGCCCATGAGCGATGGCAAAATCGATCGCCCTATAATAGCACAATTCGAAATGCAGGCAGGCGTGGTGTTCGACACAGCCCCAATACCGCCCGAACAGCGTCTCACGTCCGATAAAATTCAGCGCTCCGGCAATCGGGTACCCGTTTCTCTCGGCCAGAACCAATGCCATGTCGTCAGCCATGGTGTCCTGAGCGATGTCGAAAAAATGCCGGGTCAGATAGGGAGACCCCCATTTGCGTGCACCCGTGTCCTGATAAAAGCGCCAAAAGGCATCCCAATGCTCGGGACACAGATCTTTACCGGTAAGCGTGCGAATTTCACCGCCAAACCCGTTGGCCTGCGCCCGCTCTTTCCGGATGTTCTTGCGTTTGCGCGAAGACAACGCCGCCAGAAACCCATCAAAGTCCGCATAGCTGTCGTTCAACCAATGGAATTGCTGCGAATGCCGCGCCATTAGGCCCATCTGCTCGCCCGCAATCGCCTCATCCTCGGTGCAGAAAGTCACGTGCACCGAAGACACCTGATTTTCCGCCGCCAGTTGCACCGCCCCCTGAACCAGAGCTGAAATTCCGACCGCATCATATCCCGGACGCACCAGAAATCGCCGACCCGTCGCCGGAGTAAAGGGTACAGCGATCTGCAACTTGGGGTAATAGCGCCCACCGGCGTTCTCATAGGCATGCGCCCAGCTATGGTCAAAGATGTATTCACCCTGCGAATGCGACTTGGCATACATCGGAGCTGCGCCAATCAGCATTCCGTCCAGATAGGCGGTCAGATATTGTGGTTGCCAGCCAGTTCCCCGCCCAACCGAACCGCTTTGTTCCAGCGCCAGCAAAAACCGGTGTGTGGTGAACGGATCAAGCGGACGGCCACCTTCGGCGGCTTCGGGGCAGGCGCAGCTGTCCCATTCGGTCGCTGAAATCTGCGACAGGGAATTCAGTATCCGAACCTCGATTTGCGCCTGATCCATGTGCCCTCCGCGTCTGATCTTTATCTGTGACGGCTGAGGATGGGTTCAACCCGGATGCGCGGCAAGGTAGCCTTCAAAGGTCACATTATCGGCAACCCGGCGGGCTTCTGCCTCTTGTTCAGGCGACCGGATTGTCCAGCACAGGATCGGAACGCCCTGCGCTTTCAATTCGGCTACGCGGGGGCGGTCCAGGTCGTGAACCTCATGACTGATGAAGCTTGCTCCGACCCTGTCAAAATCTGGAATCTCGCGCAGGTGGTCACATACGGCCTGCGGCAACAGCTCAGCTTTGGGCTGATAGGAACAGGTTACCAATCCGCGCGGCAGATAAGGCGCAAGCCGCGCCAGTTCCGCGATTGAATTCGGATTAAACGACATCAACGCCACTGGCCCGTCATAGCCTTGCAATGCGCGCACCGTATCTTGCTCCAGGCGACCGATATCCGTGCCCATCGCGCCATCCTGATCCTTGAGCTCGATCAGCAGAGGCACCGCCCCGGCAACCAGTTCAAGAACTTCGTCCAGGGTCGGGATGCCGTCATCCGCGTGCAGCAACGCGGTTTCGGACGCCTGCGCCGCCGTGACCTGCCGGATCGGGCCGGGCTGTCCGGTCAGTCGGGTCATGTCATAGTCGTGAAACACCATTGCCCGGTTGTCGGAGGTCAGTTGCAGATCAATCTCGATCCCGTATCCGGCGGCCACAGCCGCGCGGACAGCCGCCCGGCTGTTTTCCGGGCGGTTGTCAGACAGATCATGCAGCGCCCGATGCGCTATCGGGGCCTGTAAAAAGGCGCGGGGCAAGGCGGGTGTCATTGGACCTCGAAGATACCTTCGATTTCCACAGCCACACCAAACGGCAATGCAGCAGCGCTGACAGCAGAGCGCGAATGACGACCAGCCTCGCCCAAAGCCTCGACCAGGAAATCGGATGCGCCGTTGATCACTTGCGGCTGCTCGGCGAAATCGGCAGTCGAGTTCACGAAACCGGTCAGCTTGATCACGCGCACCAGCTTGTCAATGTCACCGCCACAAGCGGCCCGAACCTGTGCCAGCAGGTTGATCGCGCACACTTTGGCGGCGGCTGCGCCGGCCTCGGCATCCATGTCATCGCCCAGCTTCCCGGTGATCAGATCATCGTCTTTCGATATCTGGCCCGAGACATAGACGATATTGCCCACCCGCACGAAAGGCACGTAGTTGGCCGCGGGTGCCGGTGCATCCGGCAACGTGATCCCCAGGGTTTCCAGTTTTGCTGCGATGCTCATGTTGTGATCCTTACCTTTGTTCGACTCGGACGGACGCTAACCGGGAAGACGCGCAACGAAAAGCATGAAACCGCCAATTTGTTTCTGCCTGCAGTCCGGGCACATCTCCTGTCATTCCGAACTGTTGAACTTGTGTCACTTTACGCAAGCCTGTCCGGCAGGTTAAACGCAAGCTGTTTCAAATTGGTTGTGAAACATCTATGTGACGGAAAGTTAGGCTGTGTCATACAGTCAAAGTTAGTTTTGATGAATTGTTCGGGGTCGCCGTTACCGAACGACGTGGAGTACCAAGACCGTGTTCAGCAAAGTCCGATTGAAGCCCCTCATGATCCTGTCGCTGGTGGCGACTCTTGGGGCCTGCGCGAAACAGCCTGCCGACGAAGCTGCACGGGGCGAAACGTTCGATCCTTATGAAAATACCAACCGGTCGATTCACCAGTTCAACCTGGGTGTGGACCGGTTTCTGTTTCGCCCGGCCTCGAAAGGCTATGTCAAGATCGTGCCCGACCCGATGGTCACCAGTTTCAGCCACTTTGCCGAGAACCTGACATTGCCCGGACAGGCGCTGGACTATCTGCTGCAGGGCAACCTGAAACAATCAGGAAATGCACTGCTGCGCTTTGCTATCAATATGACCGTCGGCGGCGTCGGCCTGTCTGATCCGGCCAGCGAACTGAACCTGCCGCCGGTGGATACGGATTTCGGCGAGACCCTCCATGTCTGGGGTTTTGGCGAGGGCGCATATATCGAGCTGCCCTTTTACGGCCCCTCCACAACGCGCGATGCCGTCGGTGTCGTGTTCAACCTGTTCTCGAACCCGATCAACTTCAGCCCGACTCGGCCGGTGGACAATATCGGTGTCTATGCCGAAGTTGTGCGGCGCATGGGTGATCGCGGACGCTTTTCGGATACGGTCGACTCGATCTTGTATGAAAGCGCCGACAGTTACCGGCAGGCGCAATCGATTTACCTGCAAAACCGTCGCTTTGAACTGGCACGCGATGACGAGGATGCCTATCTAGACCTGTATGATGACCCCTATGCCGAGATTGGGACCGACCCAACCAGGGACCCCTTTCTAGACCCTTACGAGGACCCCTATGCCGAGTAATCATCTGAATAGACGCCACTTTGTCGCCACCGGGATTGCCGGGGTGATGTTGTCGGCACTGCCTGCCTCTGCTCAAACCGAAGCCAGCGCAAAAGCACTGGTTGTCAGTGTGGTGGACGATATCAACCGCGTCATTGCCTCGGGCAAGTCCGAGAATGCGATGCTGCGCGATTTCGAAAAGATTTTCGTTCAATATGCCGATGTTCCAATCATGGCGCGTTATGTGCTTGGTGCCGATGGGCGGTCCGCCAGTCAGGCACAAATCCGGCAGTTCACCAGCGCGTTTCAGGGCTATATCGCCAACAAATACGGCCGGCGCTTCCGCGAGTTCATTGGCGGGCAAGTCACCGTTCGCAATGCGCGTAAGATCAAGGCCGGGTACGAAGTACGCACATCGGTAAAGCTGCAAGGTTCTTCACCTTTTGAAGTGACATTTCTGGTCTCGGACAAGTCGGGACGTGATCGGTTCTTCAACATGTTCATCGAAGGTGTGAACATGCTGCTGACCGAGCGCACCGAAGTCGGTGCCATGCTGGACGCGCGCGGCGGCGATCTGAATCGCCTCATCAGGGACATGAACAAGATCGGTTGATCGACCTTCACATGTCAGGCGGTTCCGGCAAATGATGCCTCAAACTGCCTGACATGTGATCAGGACAGCTCATCTTTTTTGGGCAGAAGTGCCCGTCACCGCATGCTGCTCATCAAGATGGTGCCTTGGCCACCACAGATGGCGCACGGCAAAGCCTGTCGAAGTCAATCACTACGTTCAACCAGGCCTTCAGGTCCGGTCACAATGTGCACGTAGCTACGGCACATAGCTGCGCACCAGGGCGCTTGCGATCAACGCCCATCCATCCGCAATAACGAAGAACGCCAGCTTGAACGGGAGTGACACGGTGGCCGGAGGGACCATCATCATGCCCATCGACATCAGCACCGCAGCTACGACCAGATCAATGATCAGAAAAGGCAGGAATATCAAAAACCCGATCTGAAAGGCGCGCGCAATCTCGGACAGCATAAAGGATGGCATCAACACCGAGAGCGGAGCGTCCGGCGACAACTGAACGTTGTTACCCTGAGGCCGCAGGGAGGCCATGGCCTGAAAGGTATCGGCATCCAGCCGCGCAGCCATGAAGGTCCGAAATGGAACGAGCGCCCGTTCCAAGGCAGGCTCAACCTCCATCGTTTCGTCCACCATGGGCTTGATGCCACTGGCCCATGCCTCGGAAAAAACAGGCTCCATGATGAAATAGGTCAGGAACAGCGCAAGGCTTACGATCAGCATGTTTGGCGGTGATTGCTGCAATCCGATCCCCTGACGAAGGATCGCCAGCACCGTGATGAGAAACGGGAAACAAGTGACCATGATAGCCAGCCCTGGGGCCAGACTTAGTACTGTGATCAACAAGATCAGTTGAACCGTCCGCGCCGAAATCGAGCCCCCCTCGCCCAGCGACAGCGATACATCCTGCGCCGCGGCCAGCGATGGCGACAGCATGGCCACAATACTGATCAGCCACAGCGCCGTCCGCATCAACCGATTCCATTTTGCAGATCGGCAATCTCGGTCAGACGCACAGCCAGTTGACCGCTGTGATCTCCTTCCATTTCCTCCAGCACCCCGCGCGCAACCAATTGGTCGCCGACATACAGGTCGACCGGGTCCTCAATCCGCTTGTCCAGGGTCAGGACTGCGTTTTCGCCCATATTCAGCAGATCTCTGATTAAAGGGCGTGCGCGACCGACTGAGACCGTGACTTCAACCGGGACGCCCTCAAACGGGTTGGTTCTTTCCGGGTTCTGGGATGAGTGATCACTCATTTGACGAAACCTTTCTTGCTTCAAACAAATACGCGTCGAACGCGTCACTGATGGCGGATAAAAGTTCGGTACAATCCACGTCCCGGCGGGCAACCCCGACTTGCAGCCGCGCCTGCCCCTGCTTCAAACCAGAGTCTTCAATGACCTGCAGCGGCGCCTGAAGCGTATCGGGAATATACGCCTCGACCTGCTCTGCCATGCCGACTGGGACCAGCACTTGCATGGGCTGGCCCATCTGTTCCTGCGCCATGCTGCTCAGTTGTTCGGACAACCGCAGGACAAAGCCCTGATCCAATGCTTGGGGCAGGATCGTTTGCATCAGGGCCTGAAACATCGGCGCAAGGGACTGCGCCATCTGCGTCACCGCCTCGTGATAGGTGAAAGACATGTCTGACAGCGCGCTTGCCAGATCCGCATTTAGCTGTCCGCGACGGTGCTCCTGCGCTTGTGAGGCGTCTTCCCACCCGGCACCATACCCCTTTTCGAAGGCAGACAGGCGCTGTTCCTCCAGCGCGTCGTCATCCAGAAGGTGGACCGAACCACCGCCGAGCTGAACCGAAAAATCTTCAAGAAGATGTGCGATGGTCATCCCGCTCTCTCCTCACTTTCTTCAAGCCAGCTGCGCAGGATTTCGACCGTCTCTTCCTGCTTGTCGCCGATCATGGCACGCAAACGATTGACCGCGTCTTCGCTTTGACCGCCCGAAATGGCAGGTAGGTTGCCCTCGGGCGCATCGGGAAGGCGTGCATAATCCTGCGAATTCCCCGTCGCGATTTCACCGACGAGATAACTCTCCTCAGCCACATCTTCAGCGGTCTGTGCGGGCAGCAGGGGCGGAGTTGCGGCAGCCTTGGTCAGGATCGGGCGAACGACGAACAGTCCGAGGACAAGCGAGACCAGTGCCAAGACTGCCATCTGGATCAACGACATCGCATCCAGGTGAAGGTTTTGCCAGAATGTCGCCGCCGCCAAAGTGCCCTGAGGTTCCGCTGTGGGAAGGTCCAGCGATTTCAGAGTGATCACATCACCCCGATCCGGATCAAACCCCACGGCTGAGGCCACCAGTTCGCGCAAGGCATCCAGTTCATCCTGCGGCATCGGGCGAAATTCCTCGACCCCGGCCCCGTCAACCGCACGCGTTCCATTGACCAGAACCGCAACGGTCAATCGCTTGATCGCCCCGGGCGCGCGGTGCACTTCAAGCTCGGTTTCTGACACCTCGTAGTTCACCCGCTCGCGGGTCTGCGTCGCGGTGGAATTGGACTCGTCCCCACCGGCACCGTCTCCGTCCGGCAGGTTTGATGCGACGGTCACATCTGCCGACTGATTGCGGGCACTGTCCGAGCGTTCTTCCACATCGGTGCTGATCGCAACCCTGCTTTTGGGATCAAAGCGACGTTCGCGAATGGATTCCGTTTCCGTCACCGTGTCGACACTGACTTCGACCACTGCATTTCCCGCGCCAACCCGCGCTTCGACCAATCGCAATACTCGCTCTCGCAACTGGCGGGACTTGTCATCCGCTGTGTCGCCCGCAGCGACACTGTCCTGCGCCCCGATCAAGGTCCCGTTCGAATCAATGACCGAGACGTCTTCCGGATTCAGCCCAGTGACAGCCGACGCGACCAAGAACCGGATCGCTTTGGCCTGATCGCCGGTGATCTGACTTCCGGACGGGACGAGATAGACCGATGCAGTTGGTGCGACGCTGCGCTGAAACGGGTTTGTTGATCCATTGGCGATATGCACACGCGCCTGGCTGACATGAGGACCGCCGACAATCGTGCGCGCCAGCTCGCCTTCTTTCGCGCGCCAATATGCTGCGTCGAACATCTGTGATGTGGTCCCGAAACCGCTGAGCGTATCCAGCAATTCATAGCCGCGATTGCCGTTGGCGGGCAGGCCTTCACTGGCCAAGGTCATCCTAAGTTCATCGCGTTGCGACGCCGGGACGTAAATCGAGCCGCCCTTGATGTCATAGGCCACACCGCGCTGATCCAGCGTGCGTACGATATCCCCGGCGGCTCCGTTCTCCAACCCGGCGTAGAGCAACGTCATCGACGGGGCGGTCGCGATTCGCGACATCGCCAATACGCCGAGAAAGACCAGAGCAGCAGCGCCCGCCACCGTTATTTTCTTACGCATGTCCAAACTTGCCCAGACAGTTCCGATCTGCTGCACGCTCACCTCCGACTCGTCGACATTCTGTGCGACTGATCCCTTGTTTGAACGATTGCTCTTAACAATCGGTTAGTCCCTGTGGGGTTATGACGGTTGCCGAACCGAAACATGAGGACGGCATGACCGACGCAACCGCAGAACAGGCAGAAAGCCCAAAGAAATCTGGGAAATCTGGGATGATTCTGGGTCTGATTCTGGCCCTTTCGGGGGCCGGTGGCGGTTACTACCTGACATCGTCCGGTCTCTTGCCAATCGGGCGATCAGAGACGCCAAAAGACGCCCTGACGACAGAGAATGGTCAAGGCGTAAAGGCCCTGCCCGATGTGGTCTTTGTCGATCTGCCGCCGGTCATCGTTTCGGTGAACGGGGGCGACGCACGCCATCTTAAGTTTCACGCGCAACTGGAAGTCGACGCTGGCCATGCCGCCGATGTCGAGACGTTGAAGCCGCGAATCATGGACGTCCTCAACACCTATCTGCGTGCAATTGAACTGCCCGATCTTGAGGATTCGCGAGCGTTGGTTCGGATTCGCGGCCATCTGCTGCGGCGGATCGAGATCGTCGTTGGTGACGGCCGCGTGCGGGATGTTCTCGTCATGCAATTTGTTCTGAACTAGGAGGCGATATTGGAGCTGATCGCAGATATTTTGCTGGTTGCGGGCGCGCTTGGGGCGGGATTGTATTGCTTCGTTCTGGCACGTCGACTGAAACGGTTCACAGATCTTGAAAAAGGCGTAGGCGGTGCGGTTTCCGTTCTGTCATCGCAGGCCGATGAGTTGAAGCAAACACTCGATTCGGCCCGTCATGCGTCGGACCAGTCCGGGGTTGTGTTGCAGGATCTCACTCATCGCGCGGAAACGATTGCCCAGAAATTGGAGCTGATGATGGCGTCGATGCATGACATCGCGCCAGACGAACCGGTTGGGTCAACCTCTGTCGCGGAGGTTGTTTTGCCAGAAGTAAAAGACATGACACCGCCAGAGGCGGAGAGACCGAACAATGCCGGGGAAGCCGGGGAAGCCGGGGAAGCCGGGGAAGCCGGGGAAGCCGGGGAAGCCGGGGAAGCCGGGGAAGCTTCAACGCAACCCGACGCCAAGACAACCAAACCTTCAAAATCGCCGGAAGGACTGTTGTTCTTTCGCCATGCCCGCCCGCAATCCGGAGCGGCACAATGAAACGCAGGTCAGCCCAAAAATCCAACGCGTCGCGCGGAGGCGTTCTAACGGTCATTTCACTACTCATGATCGGCTCGGCCATCATTCGTATCGGGTTGGAAGCAGGCCCGGTGCTGGCTTTGGGAATTGATCCAGAACAGAAGATCGAAACCGAGAAAAGCGGCAAACTCGGCACCCCGGACGATTTGCAAATCCTTCTGACGGCGCTCTTGCAGCGCGAGGCACAGCTGAATCAGCGTGAAGATGCGATCATTGACAAGGAAAAGGCGTTGGACATCGCAGGAACGGCAATCGCAACTCGATTGGCAGCCTTGCAGGACGCCGAAGACTCTCTGCGCGAAACGCTGGCTTTGGCGGACCAGGCCGCAGAAAACGATCTGACCCGGCTGACCGACGTCTATCAGAACATGAAACCGAAAGACGCTGCGGCGCTGTTCGAAACAATGGATCCGGTTTTTGCCGCCGGTTTTCTATCGCGCATGCCGCCAGATTCCGCGGCGGCTGTGATGGCCGGGCTCAGCCCGCAAGCGGCCTACACGATCAGTGTGGTTATGGCCGGGCGAAATGCTCAGGCACCGAAGGAGTAACGCAGTGCCTGTCATCCACATATCACCGAGTTTGGGAGAGCGTTCATGATCGGACTCATCGGTATTGTCGTCATTTTCGTCATGGTTTTCGGCGGCTATCTGGCTGCAGGCGGCAAGATGACCATTATCCTGAAATCCCTGCCGTTCGAAATGATGATGATCGGCGGGGCTGCCGTCGGCGCGTTTCTTATCAGCAATGACATGAGCGCGGTCAAACACACCGTCAAAGACATGGGAAAAGTGTTCAAAGGTCCTAAATGGAAACCCCAGGACTATCGCGATTTGCTTTGCCTGCTGTTTTCACTCATCCGTATCGCTCGATCAAACCCGGTTGAGGTTGAGCAGCATATCGAAGAGCCTGCCTCTTCAAGCCTGTTTTCAGCCTATCCCAAGATACAGGCCGACAAAGAGGCGGTCGATCTGATTTGCGACACCATGCGGTCAGCGGCCATGAATTACGATGACCCCCATCAGGTCGAAGAAGTTCTGGAAAAGCGGATGGAGGCGAATTTCCATCACGCGATGCATTCCAGCCACGCATTGCAAACGGTCGCTGATGGGCTTCCAGCCCTTGGCATCGTGGCGGCAGTTCTGGGGGTCATCAAAACGATGGGCTCAATAGATCAACCCCCCGAGGTGCTTGGGAAGTTGATCGGCGGGGCCCTGGTCGGCACATTTCTGGGGGTGTTTCTGGCCTATGGGCTTGTTGGTCCATTCGCCGGAAAACTGAAAGCCGTGGTCGAAGAAGACAACCATTTCTATCAGTTGATCAAGGAAGTTCTGGTCGCGAATCTTCACAACCACAATGCCGCCATGTGCATTGAGGTCGGACGGCAAAATACGCCCACACACAATCGACCCGGCTTTTCCGAACTTGAAGAGGCGTTGAAAGATCTCAAGCAGGCTGCCGCATGATCCGGATCTTATATGTCTTTCTCGGGTTTCTGTTGGCAGGATCGACCGCCATTGCACAGGAACTGCGCGTGCGATCGGGCGAACATGGCACCTACACGCGCCTGGTCGTTCAGATACCGGTCGGCAGCAACTGGACTCTGACGCCACGGCACAAAGGGGCCCGATTGGACGTTGCCGTAGATGGCGTGACATTTGACATGGAAGGCGTGTTTGCGCGGTTGTTCGGCAATCGCCTGATCTCGGCCACACAATCGGAACCCGGTGCAAGCCTTGAGCTGGAGTTTGGCTGCGAATGCGTAGCATCGGCCTATGTATTCCGGGGTTCAATGATTGTCATCGACATAGCACCTGGCAGGTTTCTGCCGTCTGTCAGTTCAAAACCCTTCCCTGTCTTGCCTTTGCCGCCCCGCGTTCAGCGGCAGGTTGAAGTGGATTTTCCCGGCAACGCACTGTCTTTGCCGCTGCAGTTGCCCCGCACAAATCTGGAAGAACAACTGATGTCACGGCTGCTGCAAGGGTCCGACCGTGATTTGATAGATCTGAACCTCGCGAATGTCGGTGATCGCCCCCTTGCGTCATCAGGTACAAATCCTGATTCTGACGCTTGGTTGAATAACCTGCAGGTCTCGTCGGTATTAGATGACCTGCACGGGATCGGCCCTTTGTCCCTGAAACCCATCGAAACAGAGCCGCCCTGTATCGCAGATGCGGATCTAAATCTTGAGAACTGGAAGGGCGAGCCGCCCTTTCAAAAACAGCTGGCCGCCTCAAGGGCTGGTTTGTATCGCGAGTTCGACAAACTGGACTCCTCCATCGCGAAAAACCTTGTGCATCTGTATATCTATTACGGGTTCGGCGCAGAGGCATTGCAGGTCATCGGCCTGACATCCCAAACCGGGCCAGAGGCCGACAGATTGATAGCAATTGCCGAATTGGTTGACGGCGATCCCGTTTCAGATCCCAACCCGTTTCGAGGGCAACAAAAATGCGACGGCGACGTCGCATTATGGGCTGCGCTGACCGAAGGATACCTTGAGCATGGGACAAACCCGAATGCGATCGAGCAGGCGTTTGCAAAGCTCCCAGCTCACCTGAGAAGGAATCTGGGGCCCGCTCTGGCAGACATTCTGGTTCGGGGCGACCAGTTGGAAGCGGCCCGGCGTGTTCTAAGGGCAGTTGACCGGATTGCTCCGAAAGGCAGCACCGATATGACGCTGGCACAAGCCCAAATCGCTGCGGCCCAAGGCGACACGGCTGAGGCCGAGGCGCTGCTTGCCAAAGCCACGACATCTGCACCGGCGGATCAGGCTCCGTTAGCACTTGCCCGGCTTGTCGAAAAACGCTGGTGGGACCGAGGGGGAATGGCGCAACACGAACTGGACCTCGCCGCGGCTTTTGCGCTGGAACTTCGCCGATCTGAAGATGGCCCTATGATGGCGCAAACGTATGTTCTGGCGCTGGGTCTACACCAGTCGTTTGACGAAGCAATGCGCAGAATGGGTGATGCGCCTGCTGACGTTGGATGGAACAAGACCCGAAACCGCGTGATGCAGCTTATGTCAGAACGCGCGGATGACATCACCTTTTTGCGTTATGCGCTCAGCATGTCGACGCCAACCCGTGACAGCCTGCAATCCGAGACTGCGGTTGTCATATCGAAACGTCTGGCCAATCTTGGGTTTGGGGCACCGGCCGTGGCATTGACTGAGCGCCTGCAAAACCAGAGCGTTGATCGCGCCATGGTTCGGGCGCAGGCCGCGTTGGCGAACGGCCGGCCCGATCAGGCACGCCTTGAAATCGAGGGGCATGAAACCGAGGATGCGGACCGGCTGCGCGCCAGAGCGTACGCAATGGCGAAAGACTATGAGAGGGCCGCGTCTTTGTCTTTGCGTCTTGGAGATCGCGATGCCGCCGCGCATTATTTCTGGCTGGCGGGACAACCGGATATTTCACATGAGCCTCACGCCGGGAAGTTCGGCGTGTTGGCAGATTTCAGTCGCGCACTGGAACAACCGATCCCCCGAGAGCCCCAGAAACCTCTGAGCGACGCCGCCGCTCTACTGGAAGACAGTGCTTTCGCACGTGACCAGATCATCAGCATGTTATCACATCTGGAGGCGGCACCGCTCGACTGAAGCATCCGCCCTACACCGCCTCTGGCACCAACCCTGCAAAGCAATCTACAGATCAGTGGTCGGGCAGTGGTGGATCGTACAATAGGGCTGCCAAGTCGAAAAAGCTGGAAGCTGGCGCGGGCAGGTGCAGTATGGCTGCGCAAATCTTCTCGGATCTAGAGAGACCAATGGTGGGAACAGAAAACTCCATGAATTTGTCGACAATGTCTTGGCGGCTCATCGGATTTTCCGGGCCACCGCGCGCGTGGATATCGCCTGATTTCAGAATCCGACCATCACTTGTCTTGACCTCGACATCCGCCCAGCGGCCAGACGGAAACCGGGCGCTGTGACGGGCACATTCGGACACTCTGATCCTGCGCATGACCTCAATGACCACGGGATCTGCCAAACCCGGACCCGAGATATGTTCAACTCCGATCCTGCCATGCACCGCCTGAATGGCTGCGGCGAAAGGCAGGGAATATTGTGCTTGTGACGTCGTTTCCGGCAGTTCGGAAAATAGGCAAGCAGCCTCGTGGAAGCTGTTGATCTTCACCGCCCTGATCTGTGGATGTGTCAGATCATGCGCGCGCATCAGCATCCTAATGCCGTCAATCGCAGCATGTGCCCACCGACAGATCGGATAGGGTTTCACATATTGATGCTCAATCTGCCAGAACGCACCCAGATCGGCCCAGTACGGTGCCGCGCCTTCGGCTTCCACCGTGATCGCGGGTGCCCCGGTAAAGCCACGCTCGGCCAGAATGGCCGCAGACACACCCACCATCGCCCCCCAGCCCGATCCGTCATGCAGCATTGTGGGGTTGGCGATTTCACGCATCATCTGGCTTCTGGGGCCATGATACTCGGCAATGCCCAAAGCATGCCGCAGCTGATCAGCCGAATGCGCGCGCAAGCGCGCGGCCATGGCGGCAACACCCAAGGCATTCCAGGCACCCGAGGTGTGGTAGTCTGACACGGAAGCATGCAAAGCCATAGCTGCCCGACCTGCAATTTCGTATCCGGTCACAATCGCAGCCAGCGCCTCACGACCGCTGAGGTCCGGTTTCTGCTCGGCCAGAGCCAGAAGCGCGGGGATGGCGACAACTCCGATGTGACCCTTGGTTGGGTTGTAACCGTCATGCGCATCCAGATTATCGGTTTGTGTCGCCGCAGCATAAGCCGCCCCGACCAAACTAACCTGCCGCCCGTCGAACAACATGCGCGCACCAAAGGCGGGATCGTTCGTGGCATAGAGCAGCGCCGCCGTGTCCCGCGCGATTATCCCGGCCTGCATTGGACCCGCAGCAACTAAAACGCCCATCGTGTCCAGCAAGGTCAGCGCCGCGGCCTCAATTGCGCTTTCCGGCATGTCATCGGGTTGCGAGTCCAGGGCGAACGCGGCCAGTTTATCGAACGTGTTCGGCATCAGTTAACTCCAGACCAGTTGTGCCGCAATGCGGGCATGCAAGGTTACGGTGGATCGGGTTGGACAAAAAGCTGGCGCAACAGGTTGCAAGGCCGTTCTGGCAATAGCTGCGTTGGAATTCATTGCTTTCCTCCGGTGTGCAGATCAAAACCCACGGGAAAATTCAGCCACAGGACCGGGCAGGCTTGTGCTCTGATCCCGACGCGATGTGTCGGAACAGTGCCTGAATTGCGCATGAAATCCTCGATACGGGCAAAAATCCACGAAATCGGCAGAAACGTTCGGCGGTCCGCCGCCGGTTTTGTGCCCGCGCGCGAAGCCGTGAGCCATCGTGACTTGAAAACCGAATCAGTGATTCTTTCATATAACTGAGACGCAAAAAAACGCGCTGTACAAGGTCGGTAAACGACGGGACAGACTGGCAAAACTAGGCACCGAAAGTGCGCATGCTGGTGGAAATCTTGAAAAAGTTCCTAAAATGTTCTATATTTGTTCCCATGTGGAACGGAGGTTTATCGAGCGATGACATATGCTGCCCGTCAAAGCTGGTACGACGCACCCAGCAACGACTACCACATGCTTCCCATTACAGATCGGCAAATGCGCTATGCCCGCGCGATCGCCGAAAAATCCGCCCTCGAAATCCCGGTCGAGGCGCAACGTGACCGAAAATCTTTGTCGGATTGGATTTCGGCAAACAAACCGCATGATCCATCGCCCTTTGCCAACTATCCGACAGGCAAACAGGTCGCCTTTGCCGAGCGGATCTCGCGCAGCAAACGCCGTCCGATTCCGGCCGAGTGTTTTCGTGACAAACAAATGATGTCGCAGTGGATTGACCGCAATAAATAGACCCTAATTTGGGGTTTTTGTGTGCGCCCGCGCATAAAGACCAACTGCTGCCGCAACAAACAATCCCAGCAGGATGTACCCTGTAATCGCCTCGGCGACCGCCAGAGCCCGGCACAAGCCGGCAGGGCGAAGGTCTCCGAACCCGACCGTGGTGAAGGTGACGTATGAAAAATACAAAACGTCCGCCGGCCCCTTCGCGCCTACAACGCATATATCGTGATACCCGAACGAGCCGTACACGGCGGCAAACAGAAAGGGTACGACCTGAATGAACGAAATGCCCATCAGCAACAGCAGCCTGCGTGGCGATTTGACCTGAGTAACGTAGTACCAGATCTGCGAGATCATCCAGACGAGCAAAGTGATGGTCGCAATGGTACCGATAGTATCTCCGGCCGCGGCCTCGCTGAGATTCGACAAGCCGAACCAGGCCAGAAAACTGACAAGAACCAGCCCCGACGCTGCAAATAACGTCGATTTCCATTCTTCCAGCGTTTTCGGCTCGTGACGCATATGGCCTCCGGCAGGGTGCTCTGGCGGATATCATCAAGCGTCACGTACGTCCATGCAACCGGAATTGCAGGATGAATCAGCCCTGACCCAGATGGGATTGCCCGCGGTTTTTTGCCAGACCAATCTGTTTCTGCCGTTCACGAAAGCGCGCCTTGTCCTCGTCCGAGGTCTCGTCAATACAGCGGTGACACGACACGCCATGTTCATATTCAGAGCGTTTGACATCCTCGGGAAGAATCGGACGGCGACAGCCATGACACAGCTTGTGCGGCCCCTCGACCAGACCATGCCCGACCGAGACGCGATTGTCGAAAACGAAGCACTCACCCCGCCAGGCGCTGTTTTCGGGGGGCACCTCTTCCAGATAGCGCAGAATGCCGCCTTTTAGATGGTAGACATCCTCGACCCCTTGACCCAGCAGATAGTTGGTGGATTTCTCGCAACGAATACCACCAGTGCAGAACATTGCGACCCGCTTGTTATGAAAGCGACCCTTGTTTTCCTCCCACCAAGCGGGAAATTCACCAAAACTTGCCGTTTCAGGGTCTATTGCACCCTCGAATGTCCCGATTTCGACTTCGTAGTCGTTGCGGGTGTCGATCACCACTACATCTTCGGCGCGGATCAGATCATTCCAGTCCCGAGGTTCTACGTAATGTCCGACACTGGCGCGTGGATCGACATCGGGCTGTCCCATGGTCACGATCTCTTTTTTCAGCCGCACCTTTAACTTGCCAAAGGGAGGGTGATCCGAGCGCGCCTCTTTCCACTCAAGGGTCGCGCATCCGGGCAAGGCACGGATATGGGACAAAACAGCGTCGATCCCTGTTCGCGGTCCGGCAATGGTTCCATTGATTCCCTCTTGCGCCAGCAACAGGGTCCCTTTGACCGCATGCGTGCGGCACAGGTCCTGCAACGCGGGACGCAGGGCATCCGGGTCCTCGAACCGGGTGAAGTGATACAAAGCAGCGATGGTGTACATGTGCGCGATCTAATGATCTGTTGCACAACACGCAAGAGACCGCATTGACGACCCTTTGGGCAACCCATACCGATAGGGGCAGCAAAGGAGACGCCAATGACCCACGCCCTGATTGTGATCGATGTCCAGAACGATTTCTGCCCCGGCGGTGCATTGGCCGTGGCTGATGGAGATCAGATTGTTGCGCCCATCAACGCCATGATGGACAGGTTTGATGCGGTGATCCTGACACAGGACTGGCATCCGGCTGGTCACTCCTCGTTCGCCAGTTCACATCCGGGCAAAAGTCCGTTCGAACTGACGCAGATGCCATATGGTGCGCAAGTGCTTTGGCCAGATCACTGCGTTCAGGGCACTGAGGGCGCGGCTTTTCATCCCGATCTGCGCACCGATGCCGACCTGATCCTGCGGAAGGGATTCCGTAGCGCAATTGACAGCTATTCGGCGTTTTTCGAGAACGACCAGGCGACACCAACCGGGTTAAAGGGCTATCTGGACACACGCGGCATCACCCAACTGACCCTTGTTGGCTTGGCCACGGATTTCTGCGTGCATTACTCTGCGGTTGATGCCGCACGGTTGGGTTTTGACGTCACAGTCGATACGGATATGTGCCGCGCCATCGACATGGATGGCTCGCTGGCGGCCGCCCGGACTGCCATGACTGACGCAGGTGTCACCCTGATCGACCCCTAAGGCGTCGCGCCCCGCGCGGCGAGGTATTGTAGAATAACGAAAACCAAAACCGCCAGACCTATGGCAATCCCGATGCGGCGGGGCACTGGCTTACGCTCTGCCCGCGTCGGTATCGGATCTTGCGGTGCCAGGGGCTGCAACGGCTCCCGGCGTGGTTTGGCTTTGCCGGGCTGCGCCACTCTGATGTGGTTCAGAAACTGCCAGAAATCGAAATCCCCGCAATATTCACCCTGAACACCCATGTTTCGGATATTCGCAAACAAGCGTTTCAAAATGCGCGCGCGATCCACAGCATCCTCGGGTGCATAAAAGCCGGTTGGCTGCCCGCTTTTGCGCGTTTCCAGACTGAACCCGGATTCCAGAAATATCCTGCGAATTTTAGGTGACGCAGACCGCAACGCCTGCGCCGTCCGGAAATCCCGGAACAAAGCCCTGACCGCACGGTTGCCGGTGAGCGCCGCCATTCCGTGTTCGGGATCAACTTCGTCCGGAGCAATCGCAACTATATCAAAGTCGTACTCGAGACCCATTCACTTATTACAACCTTTTCTTCCATCCCCATCTCCTCACTACACACTGAGGAGCGCATTTAATTTGCCCACTTTGTGACCTGTCCTTGTCATTGTCACTAATTGAGCGACTCTTGCCAATCTCCGCCTCGATTGATCTAAGAACGGAAATCGCAGGAGTTTCCCATGGTCGACATCGCAACGCGGGTGTACAATCATAAATGGAAAATTGACCCAATTATCAGGTCTTTAATCGACACAGATTTCTACAAACTGCTGATGTGTCAGTCAGTGTTTCGGAATAAGCCCCAAACGACTGTCGAATTTTCGCTGATCAACCGGTCGAATCACATACCTTTGGCCAGTTTGATTGACGAAGGTGAATTGCGCGAGCAGCTCGATCACATTCGGTCTCTTAGCCTCAGCCGTGGCGAGAGCACATGGCTGCGGGGCAACATGTTCTATGGCAAACGGCAGATGTTCCGTTCGGATTTCATGGAATGGTTCGAAAGCATGCGCCTGCCCGCCTACCATCTTGAGCGCAAGGGTGATCAGTACGAGCTGACTTTTGAGGGCAAATGGCACGAGGTCATGCTGTGGGAAATCCCTGCTTTGGCGGTGCTGATGGAATTGCGTTCACGCGCAGTTCTGAACGGTATGCGCCGGTTCGAGTTACAGGTTCTCTATGCCCGGGCCATGACAAGGGTTTGGGAAAAGATTGAACAACTGCGCAAAACGGATGGGCTTGGCATTGCCGATTTTGGCACGCGGCGGCGGCATTCCTTTCTATGGCAGGACTGGTGCGTACAAGCGATGATCGAAGGGTTGGGATCATCTTTCACCGGCACCTCTAATTGCCTGATCGCCATGCGCCGCGAAGTCGAGGCCATCGGCACAAACGCGCACGAGCTGCCCATGGTCTACTCTGCCTTGGCCGAGGGCGACGACGCTCTGGCACAGGCGCCGTACGACGTTCTCAGCGATTGGCATGATGAGCATGACGGCAATCTGCGCATCATCCTGCCCGACACCTATGGAACCCAGGGGTTTCTGGATCATGCCCCTGACTGGCTGGCAGGCTGGACCGGGATTCGCATAGACAGCGGCGACCCGGCAACCGGGGCCGAGACCGCAATCCAATGGTGGAAGTCCCGCGGCGAAGACCCCAGGGAAAAACGGGTGATCTTCTCGGACGGACTGGATGTCGACAAAATCCAGGACCTGCACCGGCAATTCGCCCATCGCACCAAAGTCTCGTTCGGCTGGGGCACTTTGCTGACCAATGATTTCCGTGGGCTCGTTTCCGATGACGCGCTCGCCCCGTTTTCATTAGTGTGCAAAGCGGTGTCCGCCAACGGGCGTCCAACCGTCAAACTGTCGGATAACCCCGAAAAAGCGATGGGTCCCGCAGACCAGATCGATCGGTACAAACGGGTGTTCGGTGTCGGCGCGCAAGAGGCGATTGAGGTGATTGTTTAGGTTCTGACCATGGTCTGCCCGCGCGCCCGGGCACGTCTTTGACCAAACCCTCGACAGAGAGCTGAACCCCGAAACAAACGTTAGGGTCACATTTTTCGCAGACCCTTTACCTATGGCATCAAAAGGTAAGCGGAAACTGCGTAAACCACGATGGCTGCATATCCCAGCGGGTAAATCCATTTGATCGCGTAATTGTCCAGCTTTCGGGCAGCCTCTTCCCGGCCCGAGACCTTGAGCTTGCGCAGCGCCACGTTAAACACGATCAGCGCTCCGGTCATCAGGAACATGCATTGCAGGACGAAATCCAGAAATGTCAGGTAACCCAGCTTTGGGAGATCCGCTGAAATCGCCCAGTTGAACGCAACAAAAACCAACAGGTTACCCCCCGCGATCTCGATCCGTCGGCGATATTCATCCAGAAAAAACAGCGCCCAGCTGACCGTGATCAACACCAGCATCGGCAGGAAGACCCGGATAACGTAGTAGGTCTGATGCCGGCTGCCGTCGAAGGCCAGCGTCACCTGATCGCTATCGCGACCCGAGATCCCCTTGACCTGCGATGCCTGAACCCGTGCATTGCCCAGAATCCACTCTTCTTCGCCTAACATGTCGCCCAGGCCCGAGTGATCCTCCAGCGGGTAATAGCTGACGTATTCGGATGGCAAGATCGACACGACCTCGAAAAAGAAATCCTGCGTGTCGAACGGATATTTGCGGAAATCGAAATGCGGTGCCTGCAACGTCAGCGAAGATTTCTCGACATAGACGACATGCCCGTCATGGCTCAGCGAGGCGGCGGATTCGTGAATCCACTTGTTGCTTTGCTGGTTATGAATGACAAAAGCGGGCAATACCGCGCCAATCTCTGCCGCGTGATCAGCCAGATCGGGGGGATTGAACACCCGGATGTCGCGACCAACCGCTTCCGCGTCAAACGCCAGGGACGGGTCCGTCCATTCGACGCGCAGAACAACAACCGCACCGTAGTTTTCAGCCTTCTGATCGACACTCGTGATCTGATCGATCCGGATACCGATCCCAACATTCAGTGGGTTTTCCGGCGTTCCGGCCAGGGCATTCAGCCCACCGCCCAACACGTTCTGCGCACCTGCCCTGTCAGTCTGGATGAGGCACAAACAGACAGTTGCGACGATCAGGGAAAGAAAGCGGAGGAAACTCATCATCGTATTATTTCAGCTATCCAGGTGGCGGAATTGAAAGGCGTGGCTCGCCTTCGGGTGTTGGGTCAATTGATGGCAAACCTATCACGTGCGGTTGAGGATACATTTTTCCGCTCGTCCTGAGAGGCAGAACCCTTGTTCAGGGCATGTATCTGACCCTGAAGGATGTTGGTGAAGACACCCGAATCAATTGCCTGTGCGGCGGCGCTGATCGGGCCCAGATGCGGCGGCTCAGGCTGCGTCAAGATGGCGATGTCGGATTTGGCCAAAGTCTGACCCGGAAACAGTCTGGCACTCACCGCCCCTGCCGATGCAAAGGGGCGAAACGCTTGCTTTGTCATGTAAATCCCCACAATCGAATTCGTTTTGGCCGACCGTTCCCGCTCCAATGTCTCTTTAAACCTCGGGTCAATCAAGGAAATGTTCGCGCAACCGGGGTTTCTATAGCCGGTCTGGTTCTGCTATGCCGCGCTGCAACATGAACCCCGGAGGAGCGATCATGAGCGCCACCGCCCGCAAAAAAGCGCCAAATGCCCAGGATATCCGCGCTCGCAAGGGCGGCCAGCCGCTGGTCAGCCTGACCGCGTATACCACCCCGATGGCACAGCTGATGGATGATCATTGCGATTTTGTTCTGGTTGGTGACAGCGTAGGCATGGTGCTACATGGGTTGGAGTCGACCCTTGGTGTCACGATGGAAATGATGATCCTGCACGGGCAGGCGGTGGCGCGCGGGTTGCAGAAGGCGATGATGGTGATCGATATGCCCTTCGCCAGCTATGAACATACCCCGGCAGATGCCTTTCGCAACGCGGCCCGTCTGATGGCGGAAACCGGCGCAGGTGCCGTCAAGCTGGAAGGCGGGGTTGAGATGGCCGAGACGATCCGATTTCTGGTCAAACGCGGCATCCCGGTGATGGCCCATATCGGTTTGACACCGCAATCGATCAACACTCTAGGGGGCTACAAGGTACAGGGTCGCGACACGCAAGCTGAATCCGTTCTGGCTGATGCCCATGCTGTAACCGAAGCAGGCGCGTTTTCCGTCGTGTTAGAGAAAATACCACAGGGTTTGGCCGACCAGATCACGGAAGAGATTGCAATTCCAACCATCGGAATCGGAGCCTCAGCCGGGTGTGACGGGCAAATTCTGGTGGTCGATGACATGGTGGGGTTCTTCACCGCCTTCAAGCCAAAATTCGTCAAACGATACGCGGAACTTGGCCCGCAAGCCGAGGCTGCCATTGCCGAATATGCCGCCGATGTGCGTGCGCGCGCGTTCCCGGCTGATGAGCACGTTTTCTCGGATCAGGCCCCGGCGCAGGGGCTCAGGACATGACTGCGCCCATTCTGCGCCAACTGGCGGATCTGCGGGCGCTGACGACAGCCTGGCACAGCGGAGGGGATCGGATCGGCGTCGTCCCGACCATGGGCGCACTGCATCCGGGACATCTATCGCTGGTCGAGGCTGCAAAGGCAGGCACGGACCGCGTCATTGTCACGATCTTTGTAAACCCCAAGCAATTCAACAACCCCGAAGACCTTGCCAATTACCCGCGTACGGAATTGGAGGACGCGGCCAAACTCGCCCCATATGGCGTTGACGCGATTTACGTGCCGGACCCGGATGAAATCTATGCGCAAGGTTTCGCCACCACAGTCTCTGTCGCTGGCCTGACGAATGTGATGGAGGGCGAGTTTCGTCCCGGGCACTTTGATGGTGTCGCCACTGTGGTGGCAAAGCTGTTTTTGCAAACACAAGGAAACAGAGCCTATTTCGGGGAAAAAGACTATCAGCAACTGATGATCGTACGCCGGATGGCGCGCGATCTGGACATCCCCATCGAGGTCATCGGTTGCCCGACGGTCCGCGAAACCTCGGGGCTGGCCATGTCCTCGCGCAATCTGCGCCTTTCGTCCGAGGGGCTGGCTGTGGCCGCTCATAAGTATCGGATCATGACCAATTTGGCCGCGACGCTGCGGCAGGGTGCGCCGTTTGCCAGCGTGGTCCGGCAAGCGGAAACGGATCTTTTGGCTGCGGGATTTGCGCAGGTTGAATATATCCAGCTGAGGTGTGCGGAAACGCTCGACCCTCTGACCCATGCAGATCGCCCCGCTCGGCTTTTTGCCGCCGCCTGGGCCGACGGGGTGCGGCTGATCGACAATATTCCTGTCTGAACGCTCTGGTCCGCGTGCCATTGTTTGCGCTAAAGTCCCGCAAAACGACACGGGAGGGGCGCAGGCGTGACCTATATTCTTGCCATTGATCAGGGCACTACATCATCACGGGCGATTTTGTTCGACGCAGACATGCAGCGTGCAGGCACCGCGCAGCATGAGTTCACACAGTATTTCCCGCAAGAAGGCTGGGTCGAGCATGACGCGAGCGAGATCTGGAACAGCGTCCTGCGTGTTTGCCGCGAGGTGATGGACAGCACCGGTGTCACCCCGGCTCAGATCGCGGGCATTGGTATCACCAACCAGCGTGAAACAACCGTTGTCTGGGATCGCAAAACGGGCGAACCGATTCACAATGCGATTGTCTGGCAGGACCGCCGCACCGCCGAGATTTGCGCCCGGTACAAGCAGGCAGGATGCGAGGATGACGTGACCGCCCAGACCGGCTTGCTGCTGGATCCCTACTTTTCCGGCACAAAAGTCAAGTGGCTGTTGGATACCGTCCCCGGGGCCCGCGCTCGTGCCGAGAACGGAGAGTTGCTGTTCGGGACCATCGACAGTTTCCTGATCTGGCGCCTGACCGAAGGACAAAGGCACGTCACCGACGCCACCAACGCTGCCCGAACCTTGTTGTTCGACATTCACAAGCGCGAATGGAGCCCCGAGATCTGCGACCTTCTGGATGTGCCCTTGAGCATGCTGCCAGAGGTCAATGATTGCGCTTCGGATTTCGGCAATACGACACTGTTTGGAGGTGAAATCCCGGTTTTGGGCGTGGCCGGAGACCAACAAGCCGCCACGATCGGGCAGGCCTGTTTCCAACCTGGAATGATGAAGTCCACCTATGGCACCGGCTGTTTCGCGCTGCTGAATACCGGCGACAAACCTGTTGAGTCGCGAAACCGGCTGTTGACCACAATCGCCTATCAGTTGGACGGGCACACGACCTATGCGCTTGAGGGATCGATCTTTATTGCCGGAGCCGCCGTGCAATGGTTGCGCGACGCGCTCAGGATTATCGACGCGGCCCCGCAAAGCGGAGACTTGGCCGCACAGGCCGATCTGACGCAGAACGTGGTGCTGGTGCCCGCCTTTACCGGACTTGGCGCACCCTATTGGAGGCCGGATTGCCGCGGCGCCATGTTTGGGCTGACACGCAATTCAGGCCGGGCCGAAATCGCCCGCGCCACGCTGGAAAGCATCGCCTTTCAGACCCGCGATCTGTGGCAGGCGATGCAAGGCGACTGGGGCGCCGACGCCAATGTGATCTTACGCGTCGATGGCGGAATGAGCGCATCTGATTGGACCATGCAGGGCCTGTCCAACATCCTTGGGGCAGCCGTGGACCGTCCTGTGATGCAGGAAACCACAGCTCTGGGCGCGGCATGGCTGGCCGGGATGCGAGCCGGGGTCTATCCGCAACAGCAAGAGTTTTCGGAAACCTGGGCGCTGGATCGCCGATTTGAGCCGGAAATGTCCCAGCAGGATCGAGATACCGCTTACGCCCGTTGGCAGAAGGCCGTTCAGGCGACCATGGCGTTTTAGGCGTTTTGCGGTTTATCCGAGGTCAGACTATCGAAATGCGCGTTCGACCGCAGGGAGAGGCAGCGTATTTCGATTCAAATCAAACGCAATGCGCCCTAGCTGTGGTCTTTCATCAGCCGCTGCTTTTGACGTGACCAGTCGCGTTTGGCCTGCGTCTCGCGCTTGTCGTGTAGCTTCTTGCCCTTGGCGATGCCGATCTTCAGCTTCGCACGACCCTTGTGGTTGAAATACAGAACCAGCGGCACCAGCGTCATGCCCTTGCGCTGGGTCGCGTTCCACAGGTTTGACAACTCCTTGCGCGACACCAGCAACTTGCGGCGGCGGCGTTCTTCGTGCTTGAACACCTTCGCCTGCTCATAGGGCGCGATATAGCTGTTGATCAACCACAGCTCACCGTCATCAACGCTGGCATAGCTTTCGGCAATGTTCGACCCGCCTGCGCGCAGGGATTTGACCTCGGACCCTTCCAGTACGATGCCGCACTCGATATCGTCTTCGATCGCGTAATCGAAACGGGCACGCCTGTTCTCGGCGATGACTTTGTAATTCGGGTCTGTCTTTTGCTTCTGCTTGGCCATGACGCGTTGATTTAGGCCCCCTGTGCGGCCCTTGCAAGCCTGCGCGCGTCAGGATTTGGCTGAGATAATCAGGTCCGGACCAAAAATCGTGTCCGCATGGTTGTGCAGATAGATTTTGAGCCATGGCGTGAACCGTTCGGGGTAACGCTGAACCTCGGCCAGCAGGTCGTGGTAGTCGATCCAGCGAATCTCCATGACCTCGGCCGGGTTGGGTTCAATCTTCAGCGGGCCGCGCACATGGGTCAGGAACACATCCACGACCTCATGTTCCACCATGCTGTTGCCGACGTCGGCGTGATACTCCAACCGGTGACGGTATTCGGGGTAAAGCCCGGTGATCCCAAGCTCTTCGCGCAGACGGCGTACCGCGCATTCGGACGGTGTTTCGCCCCAGTCAGGATGGGTACAGCAGGTATTCGCCCACAGGCCGGGCGTATGGTACTTGCCCAGCGCGCGGCGCTGCAAAAGAATCTCGGTGCCGCGCACGACAAAGACCGAGACCGCTTTGTGCTTCAGGCCTTTTTCATGCGCTTCCAGCTTTTCAACAGGGGTCAATTCGCCATCAACCCAGGCCGGGATCATGATGCCCATCTGTCTCCTCCTGTTGCGGATATGCCGATCCGGGTCACAGCATCGGTTTTCCACCAAAGTGGCGCTGATCGGCCCTATGATCAATCGCACGAAAGGCCGCAGGGGCTGCGGCCTTTTGCACCTGACAACAGGGTTTTCCCGAGGGCGTTATTCGCCCGAGACGCTTACGATGTAGGCATAGACGTCTTCGGCACCCTTTTTCAGCTTGAAGGTCATCTTGGATTTGGCCGCCGTGTCATCCAGATAGGTTTTCAGGAAGGCTTTTGGATCCTGCGCATATTCCGCGAATGTGGTTTCGTCCCAGACCAGACCGTTTTCACCGGCAGCCACGATGCTGTCGCCATATTTGAACCCTTCGACGGTTCCGGCGGTACGGCCCGCGATACCATAGAGGTTCGGGCCGGTCTTGCCGCCCTTGACGATGACCTCACCAGCGGGATCCGCGATCAGGTGGCAGGATTTACATTTGTTGAATGCCTTCTTGCCAGCCTCGGCGTCACCTTCCGCATACGCGGGAAGGGCCAGCAGACCGGCAATTGCAGTGGCAAGAATACGATTCATAGCTTTTGCTCCGATAGGAATTGGCTGCACCGAATGGATCGCTGGCGCAGCCGAGAGTCAACGCGCAGATTGCCGCGCGAGGGCACTGTGTCACAGCCCGACTTTGGTCGTCCTTAACCTAAGTCATGTAGCTGCGACCAGCAGGGCAGGATGTCGCCCGGGCTCGGCTTGGCCAGAAAGACGGCGCGCGCTATCGCCCGCGCAAGACACAGCGACGCGGCATGGCCAATCATTCCGAGCATGTCCGGCGCGGTCGTCCGCGCGCCTGTGCTGACGCCAAAGACAAGGTCACCGTCACCAGGCGTATGTGCCGGGACGATCGCGCGCGCGATACCGTCATGGGCGGCCATGGCCAGCCGCTGGCATTGCGGTTTCGACAGCGCTGCATCGGTGGCGACAATGGCAATCGTGGTATTTGCGCGGTCTGGTGGGCCCCCGTGCATGGCCTTCGCTTTGCGGCTGTTGTGGACCCGGCCCAAACCTGCTTCCGGATTTGGACCCAGACCGCCGAACTCGGCATCGATTTCGAATGGGGCGGCCCAGAAATGGCGGTCGCCCGGCGTTGTCACGCTACCCAGCGGGTTGGCCGCGACCAGAGCGCCCACGGTGATACCATCCTCCAGAACCAGTGATGCCGAGCCCAGCCCGCCCTTGTGCATGGCCGCCAAAGCTCCGGTTCCGGCGCCGGCCGTGCCCAGTTCAAATTGCTGTGAGGCCGCAAGGTAGGCCGCCTTGCCGAGGGCGCGATAGGGGTTTTCGGCCCAGCCCTTGTCACCGCCATTGAGCAGATCAAACAGAATCGCGCCCGGAACGATGGGAACGATAGCCGAGCCCACCTGGAACCCGCGCCCCTCACCTCTCATAGCGTCCGACACGCCCGAGCAGGCGTCCAGCCCGAAGGCAGATCCACCAGACAGTGCAATCGCATCGACGCGGTCCACGGATTTGTCGGGGGCCAGCAGATCGGTCTCACGCGTACCCGGGGCACCGCCCATCACATGAACCGAGGCGGTAAAGGGCTGATCTGCTGTCAGCACCGTAGCTCCGGATTTAAGCCGGTCGTCCTGTGCGTTCCCAACTTTGAGGCCGGGGACATCGGTGATCAGGTTTCTGGGTCCGGGGGTCATCGCGGGTGCGGACGTTGGCAGGGGAGCGCGCTGACGCACGCTGCCTCCGGCGGGGATATTTTTAGCCAGATGAAGCGGGGATCAGATACAGCGGCCACCGTCCACCTCTAACGCTGTGCCGGTGATCATGCTGGCCTCGTCGGAGCAGAGGAAACAGGCGGCATTCGCCATGTCCTCGGGGGTTGAAAAGCGACCCAGCGGGATGGTCGACAGGAATTTGGCGCGCATTTCGGGGGTGTCTTCGCCCATGAAGGACTTCAGTAGCGGGGTTTCTCCGGCGACGGGACAGATCGCGTTGACCCGTACGCCGGACGGGGCGAGTTCGACAGCCATGGTTTTGGTGGCGGTGATCATCCAGCCTTTGGAGGCGTTGTACCAGTTCAGGTTCGGGCGTGGGGACAATCCGGCGGTTGACGCCACGTTGAGGATCGCGCCTGCGCCGCGCGCTTTCATGTGCGGGACAAAGGCGCGGGCGGTGAGGTAGACGGATTTCATGTTCACGGTGACGATGCGGTCGAAATCGTCCTCGCTGACGTCTTCCAGCGGGGTCGGCAGATGGGTAACGCCCGCATTATTGACCAGAATGTCGAGCTGGCCATAGGCGGTATGGGCTGCGTCGGCCATCGCCTGCACGGAGATTCCGTCGCCCACATCCACTTGCTGCGCCATGGCGTTCGGCCCCAGCTGCGCGGCCATGTCTTGTGCGGCGGCGCCGTTGATGTCGGCGATCATCACGCGGGCGCCTTCGGTCAGGAATTTCTGCACGATGCCTGCGCCAAAGCCGGATGCGCCGCCGGTGACGATTGCGGTTTTGCCCTCTAACCTCATGATCTTGCTCTCCGTTGCCGGGGTCAGACTAGCAAGGCCGTACGAAGTTACCAGATTATTCTTCCGAGACTTTCCCCCGCAGCGCCTTGACGTCCCCGCGCGCCTTTTTGGCCGCAAGCCGCCGTTTGACCGAGCCATAGGTGGGTTTGGTGGCGATCCGGCGCTTGGGTTTGACCAATGCGCGGGTGATGAGTTCGGCCAGGCGGGCGCGGGCAATCTCTCGGTTGCGGGCCTGTGACCGGGTTTCCTCGCATTGGATGATGATCGCGCCATCTTTGGTCCAGCGGCGACCGGCCAGACGTTTCAGCCGGTTCTTGACCGGATCTGGCAGCGACGGCGAGCGCGCGGCCTCGAACCGCAACTCCACGGCGGTTGAGACCTTGTTGACGTTCTGCCCGCCGGGACCGGATGACCGCACAAAGCTTTCAGTCATTTCCCAATCTTGCAGGGCGATATCGTCAGTTATGCGCAACATGGACGCGACCTTACTTGGCTTGCGCAGAAACAAAAAGGGCCGCCCCGGCGGGACGGCCCTTCGAAAGTTCAGGAGGTCGGGTCGGTTAGATCCGTTGACCAGCCGGGGCGAGCGCCCCACCAAGGGCTGCCCTAGCAGGCGATCCCCCCGGTTGTTCCGACACCTCTCTCCAATCTCTTTCTCGACACTGGATCACCTCCTTTTCTATCTGTTGCGGTTGAAAAGAAGCGTGCCACAAGTTGTGCCAATCTCCAAATGTTTTTTTACGCAGGCTGCGCCGCGGTCAGGCGGGCAACGATCACCTTGAACGGGATCAGGGCGATCAAAGCCAGCGACAGTTTCACCAGCCAGTCGGCAAAGGCCAGCGTCACCCACAACGGGGCCATTGGGCCGGACAGCATGAAGGGCACAGGCTCCCACGCCCAGTTGATCGCGGCGTCCGCATTGGCACCGAAGAAGGTAACCGAGGCCGAAAAGGCCAGAGTGAAGAAGATCGCGGTGTCCAGCGCCGATCCGACCAGAGTCGAAACCAGCGGCGCGCGCCACCAGCGGCCACCGCGCATGGCGTTGAATACGGTGACATCGGTCAGCTGCGCGATCAGGAAGGCGGTTCCCGACGCGACAGCGATCCGCAGCGGTACAGCGGCATAGGTGAAACCGTCGCCCTGCAGCATGATCTGGCTGCCAATCAGCGAGCAGATGATGCCGGTGATAAAGCCTGCGAACACGACCTTGCGGGCCGTGGCGACGCCATAGACGCGGTTCATAATGTCGGTGACCAGAAAGGCCAGCGGATAGGTGAAAGCACCCCAGGTCAACAGCCCGTCAAAGATCAGAAACTGGACCAGAATGTTTGAGGCCACAACAATGGCGGCCATGGCAATGATGCCGGGAATATAAGAGCGTTGCATGTTCAGATGCCCGTTTTGACAAGGTAGCGGCGACTTGGCCCCAGGACCGTCCCAAGGCAAGCCGTGCGTTTAGACCCTTGGCCGCGCCCTGTCAATCGGGCAGCAGATATTCCACCAGTTCGGTGCGCTGCAAGCTCAGAAAGTTGTCGTCCGAAATCATTGTGGCACGCAGGCGGTTCTGATCATCGCGCCAGATCGACAGACCTTCGAGGTTGTCATGTGTGCCGGTGGTGGTTTCGAACAGAATCTCTTCAGAGCTGGGCACATCGCCAGTAATCTGCCAGCGGCGCAGGCGGGACCGGAAACCGGTCAGCGACACGGCGCGCTCTAGCAGGTAAAGCCGCCCATCCGGTCCGAAATCGGCGGCAACAGGCAGAAACTTACCCCTAGGTGGCAGTATAAACGGCGTCGACCAACGCGCACCGTCCCAGCGGTAAACCGGGATATCACCCTGTACCGTGCGGTTCTTTTCGGTCAGCGTGTAAAGTCGCCCCTTCGTGTCAATGGCCAGCGCTTCAAAGGACCCGTTTCCATCCAAGCTCTTGAACGCATCCGGACGCGGAAGAACGCGCGCAGGCGCATCGGGTGCGGCATAGTAGGCCACCCGGTGAATACCCTCGAAAGAGATGTAAAGCCCGCCATGTGGTGCCATCGCGATCCCTTCGGAATCGCCCACATATCCCGGCAATAAGCGCCCGCTGCTGGACAAAACCGGCCACTGGTCAAGAAGCGTGATGCCCGTGATCTCATCACCTGCGCGCTCAATCCCGGCCGTGACCAGCCGAGCCCGGTCGCTGAGCGCAATGATCCGCGTGCCTTCCTCCGAGATATGGAGCGCAGAGAATCCGCCGAACCCATCCACACCCGAGCGCCATGTGAAACTGCCCAGATGCGTCGCCGTTTTGACCTCCATCGCGGCGACGGGACCGGCCAGCAGCAGTGCCGCGATCAGTTGGACTGCAGAACGGCGGCGCATTGCTGGGGCAGATCGGCCAAACGGTATTCGCGGCGTTTCTTGGGTGGAGGCGCGTTCGGGTCGGGTGGCGGCGGGTTGAGGATATTCTGCACCCATTGCTGCGCCTCTGCACAGCCATCGCCCTTGGGTGGCGGGTCCTGGTTGACGCAGCCGCGCGACCCTTTCGGGCAATTCAGTCGCACATGAAAATGATAGTGATGCCCCCACCACGGCCTGATCTTGCGCAAATACGCCCGGTTGCCCTTTTCATCGTTGCACATCTGAACCTTGGCCCCGGGAAAGACGAAAATCCGGGCGACACGCTTGTCCTTGGCCGCTTCGCGCAGCACCGCATGGTGTTGTTTGGTCCAATTGCCGTTCACATAGGCCCCGTTGGCGCGGCGCAGGGAAATCGACGAGATATTCTCGCGCGCCTTGCGGCTGAGGCGCATGTTATCTCCGGGCAGCATCCAGATGTCGATGTCCAGCCCCAGTTGATGCGAGCGGTGCCCCGAGGTCATCGGCCCGCCCCGCGGCTGGCTGATATCTCCGATATAGAGACCATTCCACCCCGGCTGTTTGGCCGCAAACCGGCTAAGGTCCTGCACATAATCAATCGCCTGCGGATGCCCCCAGTTGCGGTTGCGCGACAGGCGCATGGCCTGCCATGTGGGCCCCGTCTCGGGCAGTTGCACCGACCCGGCAGCGCAGCCGCGCGAATAACTGCCGAACGCGGCTGATTTTTGCTGCGACCCAACCTTCTGTGCCCCGAAAAGCTGCTTGGCCAAGGGTTGAGCCCCCGCCGAGTCTGCAAGTATCAAAGCCGCCAGAACGGCCAAAAAACGTAATAAAATCATCTGCTCTGATCCCCTTCCGGTTTCACCCAGCGCATCAGGAATAGACCCAGAATAAACAACCCAATGATCGGTGACACCCCCAGTCTTGCGCTGCCGGTCATGGTTGTTGCAATCCCGATCAGCAACGGCGCGGCAAAAGCGGTGGCCCGACCCGACAGGCCGTACAGACCAAAGCTCTCGACCGGGGTCGCGGGATCGGTATGGCGCACCATCATCGAACGGCTGGCGGATTGCAGAACCCCGCCCATCCCGCCGATCAGCACGCCGCAGCCGAAGAACACCAGATCCGGCAGGTTTGAGCCTTCGGGCAGCGCGACACCATAGATTTGCGTCCGATCCATCGACACCACGGTGAGGCAGACGAAAATCAACACCCAGATTGCGACCAAAATCACTGGTTTAGGGCCGTATTTCCGATCCATCTTGCCGCCAATCCACGCAAAGATGGCCGAAGCCAGAACACTGACGATCCCGAAGACGCCGATCTTGATCAGGTCCCACTCCAGCACCAGCCGTGCGTATACACCACCAAAGCTGTAAAGCCCGTTCAGCGCATCGCGGTAGAACATGGACGAGCCAAGATAGGTCGCAAGACTGACCCGGTGGCGCAACGCGGCGATGGATTTTCCCAGCAGTTGCAGTGCTTCGCTCACGCTGCCCGTTGTCCCGGTCGCCGGATCATCGCGCACCCACAGGAAATAGGGCACCATGAACAGCATGAACCAGCCTGCCGTAAACGGCCCGACAAAACGCGTGCCTTCCTGCGCAGCGGCGTCCAGCCCAAGGATCGGAGCGATCCCGATCAGTGTCTTACCGTTGGGCTGTTCCACAAACAACGTCAGCATGATCGCCAGTGAGATCAGCCCTCCGAAATAGCCGAACGCAAAGCCCGAGCCCGAAATCTCACCCACCTCATTGTCATCTCCCAGATCGGGCAATTGCGAGTTGATGAAGATCAGCGCATACTCCGCGCCCACAAAGCCCAGCCCGAAGGCCGACAGCATCAACCACATGTTTGAGCCATCAGGCATAGTATACCAAAGTGCGGCTGAACCCACCGCGTACATGACCGAAAAGCCAAAAATCCACGGAATGCGCCGCCCCGAGACATCCGCCATCGCGCCCAGCAAGGGCGCCCCGAACGCGATGATCAGCCCGGTGATGGTCAGGCAGTTCGCCCAGACCGTCTGCGCCTGCGCCGCCGCCGCATCGCTGTCTAATCCGGTATTCGCGTAATACTGCGCCGCAACTCCCGCGAAGAAGGGGCCAAAGACAAAAGTCACCAGCAATGTATGGAACGGCTGACTGGCCCAGTCAAAAAACCACCAGCCCCAAATGCGCTTGCGCTTGGAAATCTCAGCCATCTCTGCCCCTGTTTTTGTTGCATTCATAAGACGGGGCTTTCAGCAGATGCGCAAGCGTTGAGTGCACCCCACTTGCTCTTTGCCGTCCCGGCGCTTAGGTCTCAGGGCAATCGAAGAACGGAGTACCCATGCAGTCCCTATATGAAATCCTGCAAATGCTGCTGAGCGTCGTTTGGTTCGTGATTATCGCCCACGTAATCATGAGTTGGCTGATCAACTTTCAGGTGCTGAACCTGCATCAGCAGGTTGTCGCACAGATTTGGTATGGGTTGAACCGGCTGTTAGAGCCAATGTACGGACCGATCCGGCGTGTGTTGCCGCCCATGGGCGGGCTTGATCTGGCCCCACTGATAGTGCTGCTGGGCGTCTTTGCGCTGCGCATTATTCTGGCGAACAATGCCGCGTTCTTCTACTGACCTCTTGTTCACCGAATCTTAGTATGTGATGGTCCTGTCTTAAGAGCAGATAAACCTTAATACAGGGCCATCCCAAGCATGTTCGACTCCGCACCCTTGTTGCGAGACGTCTTTGGATTCGACACCTTCCGCCCCGGGCAGGAGGAGATTGTCGATGCCGTGACGGTGGGTGAAAACGTGCTGGCGATCATGCCGACGGGTGGCGGTAAATCCCTTTGTTTTCAATTGCCCGCGCTGCTGCGCGACGGAGTGACAGTGGTCATTTCACCTCTGATCGCCCTGATGCGCGATCAGGTGCGCGGGCTGCAGGAAGCGGGCGTTGAGGCCGGGGCGCTGACCTCGGGCAACACCCCCGAAGAAACCGATGCGGTGTGGGAGGCGCTGGAGGCCGGGCGGCTGAAATTGCTTTACATGGCCCCCGAACGGCTGGCCGCCGGATCCGCCTTGGGAATGCTGCGCCGGATCAATGTCAGCCTGATCGCGGTGGACGAGGCGCATTGCGTCAGCCAATGGGGCCATGACTTCCGCCCCGATTACCTGCGGATCGGAGAGTTGCGGCGTGCGTTGAATGTGCCTCTGGCGGCGTTTACGGCGACGGCAGACGCCGAAACGCAGGACGAGATCGTTCAGAAACTGTTCGACGGTTCCGAACCCCGGAAATTCCTGCGGGGGTTCGACCGTCCTAATATCCATCTGACCTTTGCCGCCAAGGATGGCCCCCGCAAACAAATCCTCGACTTTGCCAGTGCGCGTAAGGGTCAATCCGGCATCGTTTATTGCGGCACCCGCAACAAGACTGAGGTGCTGGCGCAGGCCCTGCGTGCCGAAGGACATTCTGCCTGCCACTATCACGGCGGCATGGACCCCGAAGACCGGCGCATTGTCGAAACCCGCTTTGCGCGCGAGGATGGCCTGATCGTGGTCGCCACCGTTGCCTTCGGCATGGGCATCGACAAGCCCGATATCCGCTGGGTCGCCCATGCGGACCTGCCGAAATCCATCGAGGCGTATTATCAGGAAATCGGCCGTGCGGGCCGCGATGGAGGCCCTGCCGAAACCCTCACCCTTTTCGGCCCCGATGACATCCGGCTGCGCCGGTCTCAGATTGACGAAGGCCTTGCCCCGCCCGAACGCCGTATGGCCGATCATGCGCGGCTGAACGCGCTGTTGGGGTTGGCCGAAGCGCTGGCCTGTCGCCGCCAGAACCTGCTGGGCTATTTCGGCGAACAGGCCGAGCCTTGTGGTAAATGTGACCTCTGCGACAGCCCGCCCGAAGTGTTCGACGGCACGACGCCCGTTCGCATGGCCCTGTCCGCGATCCTGCGCACCGAGGAGTGGTTCGGCGCGGGGCACCTGATCGACATCCTGTTGGCGAACGAAACCGACAAAATCCGCGCACGGCGTCATGACGCTCTGTCCACCTACGGTATCGGCAAGGACTGGTCACGTGCGCAATGGCAGGCGATTTTCCGGCAGATGATGGGTCACGATCTGGTCCGCCCCGATCCCGACCGCCACGGCGCGCTGCGCATGACCGAGGCCGCCAAGCCGATCCTGAAGGGCGAGGCGCAGATCCAACTGCGCAAGGACACGATCCGCAAAGCCACCCGCCGCCCTGCGGTCAAGGCGATGGTGGCCGAAGAGGACGCGCCGCTGCTGAGCGCGCTCAAAGCCAAACGCCGCGCGCTGGCGGAGACGCAGCGCGTTCCGGCCTATGTCATCTTCCCCGATCGCACCCTGATTGAAATGGCCGAGAAACGCCCGATGACGCTGGACGATATGGCCCGGATCGGTGGGGTCGGTGCGAAAAAGCTGGAACGCTATGGCGACACCTTCCTTGAGGTGATCGCCGGAGAGGCCGAGGCCCTGCACCCCGCCCGCCGTAAGCTGGCCGGTCGTGAGCAGGGCGAGATTTACGACCAGCTGCTTGAGGTTCAATCGCAACTGTCGCGCGGGCCCGAGGGGATCGACAAACCGCTTAGCTGCTCGGCCTCGCAACTGGCCAAGGTCGCGCAGCTGCGACCGGAAGATCCGCGCGGGATGGAACAGGTTCTGGGCGACCGTCGTCACGAAAGGTTTGGCGCCGCCTTTCTGGACGTGCTGCGGCAAGCGGGCTAGATACGGCCTATCAGGCAAGAAACGAGGGCGGATATGCTGGTAGTGATTTCCCCGGCCAAAAGGCTGGACTGGGCCGAGCGCCATGTTGATGTTACGCAACCCGATTTTCAGGATGACGCCATCCGGCTGTCGAAAACCGCCCGCAACCTGACGCTCGGTGATCTGAAAAAGCTGATGGATCTGAGTGACGATCTGGCGCGCCTGAACCGCGACCGGTATCGCGCGTTCTCGGATGCGCCTTCGGTCGAGGCCACACGTCCCGCCGCGTTGGCCTTTGCAGGCGACACTTATCAGGGGCTTGAGGCTGCTTCGCTGGATGCAGATGAGATGGGCTGGGCGCAGGATCATCTTCGTATTTTGTCAGGACTGTATGGTGTGCTGCGCCCGTTGGATGCGATCCAACCCTACCGGCTGGAGATGGGCAGCAGGTTGAAGACCCGTCGCGGTAAGAACCTGTATGAATACTGGCGCGACCAGCTGAGCAAAGCGCTGAACGCGCAGGCGGACGAGGTTGGCTCGAACATATTGGTCAACTGTGCCAGTCAGGAATATTTCGGCGCGGTTGATCTCAAGGCGTTGAAGCTGCGCGTGATCACGCCGGTGTTTATGGAAGACAAGGGCGGGACGCCAAAAATCGTGAGCTTCTTTGCCAAGAAAGCGCGCGGCGCAATGGCCCGCTATGTCATTCAGCGCCGGTTGACCGATCCGGCGGGTTTGCTGGAGTTTGACACCGGGGACTATGCCTATCGTCCTGACCTGTCTGAGAGCGATAAGCCGGTGTTTGTGCGCCCATATAGCGCTTAGACGCGGTCAACCTTGTGGATTTTGGCGAGGGCCAGAGCGAGGGGCCAGCCCCTCGCGCTCCCCGGGATATTTTTGGCCAGATGAATGGGAAGCCCTGACGAAACGGTTGGTGGTGGTGCTTCGGTTCAGGGGGCAAGCTCAGCCGGTTTTGTGACTTGTCGCACGTTATCCGGGCAGTGCTGCAGGATCATTCTGTGGATCAGCGCTTTGTGCAGGGGTTTGGTCAGGTAGTGATCCAATCCGGCGGCCAAAATGCCCTGATCATCCCCGGCCATGGCATGCGCAGTCAACGCCACGATGGGGACGTGGCGGTCGGTTCCAATTTCGCGGCGGCGAATTTCGCTTGTTGCCTCTTTTCCGTCCATCTTGGGCATGGAGATGTCCATGAAGATCAGGTCAGGATCAAATTCGACATGTGCCTCGACGGCTTCCAGCCCGTTAGAAACAAACCTCAGTTCAATTTCCAGATCCTTGGTCATTTTCTTCAGGATTAACTGGTTTGTTCGATTGTCCTCGGCGGCGAGGACGCGCATCCTCCTTTGGTCTTCAAGGCATAGCGACGGTTTGTCGGGCTTGATCGCGCATGCATCAAACTTGGTGGGTTTGAAACCGGGTGCGCCCAGGGCCAGCAGTCGGGAATAAAGCTCGGCGCGGGGGATGGGCTTTTGCAGAACACCTTGGATCAAACGATGGGCCGGGTCGGTGTGGATGACGCCGGGATTAGCGGACATAACCACAATCGGCAGATCCCCCCATCCTTGGTCGCGCAGGGTGGTCGCAAGTTCGAGCCCGTCCATGTCCGGCAGGTCATGATCGCAGAGGATCAGATCGACGCTTGGGTCGACGAGGGCCAGCGCTTCGGTCCCCGTCGCGCAGACCGACGCGCGTGATCCCAACCGGCCCAACTGCTTGGCCAGGATGGCGCGATTGACTGCCAGATCTTCGACGATCAGAACATGCCGCAATCGTTCTGCAAGATCAGGTGGTTCGGGCTGTGGGCCTTCCGCAGCGGGCAGAGTCATGCGAAACCCGAAACACGATCCTTCGCCCAGCGCGCTTTCGACCCAGACAGTGCCGCCCATCATGGTAATCAGACGTTTGGTGATCGCCAAACCCAGCCCGGTGCCCTCGAATTGTCGGTTTTGCTGATCCTCGACCTGATTGAATTCGCCGAAAATATGCGCGATCTTGTCGTCTTCGATACCGATGCCGGTATCTTCGATGGCCACGTGAACATCGCAGCTCTCGCCTTCCGAATCTGGCACGCCAGTCACTCGGATCAGAACGTGGCCATCTGCGGTGAACTTGATCGCATTGCCCACCAGATTGGTCAGGATCTGCCGCACGCGACCGGGGTCACCGATAAACAAGGTGGGCAGGAAAAGGTCGTAATCCACCAGCAGGGTCAGCCCCTTGTCGCGCACGCTGGGCTGCAACAGCATTGCCACCTCAAGAATACACCGCTCTAAATCGAACTGTTCGGGGTGCAGGGTCAACTTGTCAGCTTCGATCTTGGAATAGTCCAGAACGTCGTTGATGATGACCAGCAGCGCCTCGCCCGAGTTGCGGATCGTGTTGACGTAAAGCTGTTGTTCATCGCCCAAAGGCGTTTCGGTCAACAGTTCGGTCATGCCGACAATGCCATTCATCGGTGTGCGAATTTCGTGACTCATATTGGCCAGAAATGCGGATTTGGCGCGGTTTGCAGCCTCCGCTCGCTCTCGTGCGGCTTGCAATTCCGCCTCATGCCGGACGGACTCGGTGATATTCAGGGCAAGACTGACCACATCGCCGCCCTGTCCCCGCTGATCAATCAGTCTGATATACTGGCCATTCCATAGCTGGATCACGACCGGTTCGGGATTGGGCTGAACCCACCTGCGCTGCATTCGAGCGCACCAGTCTGGTGCCGCCTCGGCACCGATATCAACGATGCCCTCATGTGTCAGGATATCCAGGATCTGGGCATAGGCGATTCCGGGCGCAACCTCTTGCATGCCATCAAACACACTCAGATAGGCGGTATTTGCACCAATCAGAGTGCTGTTTTCATCAAAGAAAGCAAAGCCGTCCTGAATGGTTTGGATGGAATGCCAAAGCCGACGTTCGGCCACTTCGATTTTTGCGTTGGCCACCGTCAGATCGGATTTGACCTTTTCGTTTTCGTCCCGAACGGTCGCAACTTCGGCCTGCGTCTGGTCGATGCGTCGAGTCAATGCAATCGCATGATGACCCAGTTTACGATTGGCCGCAGAAAGCTCTGCCTGTTTCAGCTCAAGCAACCGTTCAGCTGCCAGCCGTGCCCGTCGTTCCTGTGCAAGTTTTTCCGCAAGACTCATCTTTGGTGATCCCGGCCCGTGTCGGACTCAACATCCCTGCAGAGCATGAAAAAGTGCTTAAACCGTTGCCACGTGGTCGGCCGGCGTGTCAGACTCTGGGGACATAGGAGCGCTATCATGGATTTTAGGAGCTATTTATCAGTAACTTATGGAATTTTTTGGCTGTCGGGTGCGGCTCAGGCAGGGTGTGCGTCGGACGGTGACATTGAGACATTCGTGCAAGACTATTTAAGCAATACGCCCACCACTGCCGTTTCGGCAGGGGGCACAATGGAATATGCGTTGTGTTCTCAGGCCAAGCTGGTGCGCGCGTTGGAGCCCCATATGGGACCGGTGATTGGCTACAAGGCGGGACTGACCAGTGCCCCGGCGCAGGACCGGTTTGGCGCCTCGGAACCGGTACAAGGCATCCTCTATCGCGATATGATGCTCGAGGATGGCGCGACTGTTCCGCTCAATTGGGGCGCGCGCCCGGTTTTCGAAGCTGATCTGGTGCTTGTCGTTGGGGACGCGCAAATCAACGAGGCCGAAACGCCCGAGGAGGTTCTGCAGAACGTCTCGGCGATCCGACCGTTCATCGAGCTGCCGGACCTCACCCTCGCCGAGGGTGAACCAATCACGCCGGTGACCCTGACCGCGATCGGAGTTGCACCAAAACTGGGCGTGTTAGGCTCGGAGATCGCTGTATCGGATGCGGCTGAGATGTCAGAGGCTTTGGCCGGTATGGTCGTCACGCTTAGCGCCGCAGATGGCACCGTGCTGGCCGAGGCTCCGGGCACCGCCGTTCTTGGCCACCCGGCGAATGCCGTGCTTTGGCTGATGTCCAAAGGCGTGACATTGGAAGTCGGAGATTTGGTTTCGGTCGGGTCCTTCGGACCGCTTGTACCACCAGCCAAGGGCAAGGGCGGCGCAAAGGTGACTTATGACGGCTTACCCGGCAATCCGACAGTCAGCGTGGTGTTTGAATAAGCTAGCGACGGCCTTCCCGCAGCCACCCACCCAGAAGAAACCCGCCAGCCAACAGCAGAACAATCCAGGGCGGCAATAGCCCGGCCTGCGTAACGTCACGTGTCTCATAAGCGTCGCGCGGGGTCAGGCCGATCCATCCCCGTCCCGCCGCCGGGCGCCCGGCACGCACGTTCCGGATAGACGGCAAACCGTCTTCCACCCGTATTACGCCGCCGCGCAACCCGGCCAGAACCGGGTCCAGAATGTCGCCTGTCGCGATGGTGCGCTCGAACTCTTTCGGGGCGGCAGGGCCCAGCCCGATCACTGCCATATGGTCCCCTTCCTGCAAACGATAGAGGCCGATCTCGGGACCGACATAATGCGCTTCGAACCGACCCGGAGATACCTCGTCCAGCGTCATTTCAAGCGTTTCGCCATTTGGCCTTGTAATGGTAACCGGGCCGACATCGTCTTCCAGAGTCTGGCGGATAATACGCATGACCTGCCCATTGGCCTCGGCCCACAGGGCCTCTTCTTCCAGTTCAGGCTCTTTCATCATCCAATGCGCCAATCTTCGCAACAATTCCAGCTGCGGGCCGCCGCCCTCGAATCCGCGACTCCAGAGCCAGGCGTGATCCGACGCAAGCAGCGCAACGCGTCCCTCGCCCACGCGGTCCAGTAAAAGCAACGGTCGTTCATCTACACCGGTCATCAGCAGCTCACCCGTGCGCTGATTGACATCGATCTGCCGTAGCCATGCCCCCCAGTCTTCTGAATCACCAAGGCTGGTCGTGACAGGGTGTCGATGCCCAAGATCGGTGACCATCGGGGTATAGCGTTCCTCGATCACCCGCGCGGTGGGTTGTGCGGGCAGAATCGGACCTAGCGGCGAACGAAAGATGCTGTCAGCAGTTGCGAAATCCGGCCCGGCAGCGATCAACACCGCACCGCCGTCATTGATATAGTTGGTGACGTTGTCCAGATAGATAGCTGGCAGAATGCCACGCCGCTTATAGCGGTCGAAAATGATCAGATCGAAATCGTTGATCTTTTCCAGAAACAGTTCTCGGGTCGGGAACGCAATCAGTGACAGCTCGTCCACCGGTACGCCATCCTGCTTTTCTGGGGGCCGCAGGATGGTGAAATGCACCAGATCAACCGAGCTATCGGATTTCAACAAGTTGCGCCATGTGCGCCCGCCCGGATGCGGCTCGCCAGAGACCAGCAAAACGCGCAAACGATCCCGCACGCCATTCATCTGGATCAGGGCCGTATTGTTGCGATCCGTCAACTCGCCATCGGCTTCGGGTACCGTGAACTGAAGAACGTTGCGCCCGCCATGCGGCAGCGTGATCGGCAGCTCGACATCAACCCCGATGGGGATCGTGAACTGGTCCGGCTCGCTGCCATCAACGGAAATCTCGAGCGGGGCCGAGGCCACTCCGACAGGCGCGGCACCGCTGTCTTCGACACGCAAAGTCAACGTAACGGGTTCTCCGATGATGGCAAACGCAGGCGCGTTGCGCACGATCAGACGACGATCCCAATCTGCCGCGCGACCGGTCTGCAACAGATGCATCGGCGCAGGAAGATCAGGGGCCTGATCGACATCATGCACGATGCCATCCGAGACCACCAGAATGCCCGCGATCCGCGCCCGTGGTTCCTCCGCTAGCGCTTCGTTCAGCGCGGCCATGACCTGCGTGCCTTCATCGCCGTCACCATCGCCCACCTTGATCCGGCGCAGCTCTGTATTGTCGCGGGACTCGATCTCAGCCGCCAGATCATCGGCGGCCTGTTTCGTCTGTTCCGCGCGGTCTGACAGGGTCTGACTGGCGCTTTCGTCTTCGATCATCAGAACGATGTCTGTCAACGGCGCGCGATCCTCTACCTGATAGACCGGCCCGGACAAGGCCGCGATCACCACGAGGGCCGCCAATCCGCGCAGGGCCCAGCCGGACAGGCCGCGCCACAGCGCCAGACCCACGCCCGCGACAGCGATTGCCGCAACCGCCGTCAGAACAGGCCAGGGGATCAAAGGATCAAAGATGACGGTTCCGGTCATTGGCCCAACCTGTCCAGCAAAGCAGGCACATGGACCTGATCAGATTTGTAATTCCCGGTCAGCACATGCATCACCAGATTGACACCGAACCGGTTGGCCAGCTCGCGCTGACGCTCACCGGCGTAACCGCGCCCCACCGGCAACAAGGCTTGTCCATTGCGATCTACGGCCCACGCTCCGGCCCAGTCGTTGCCGCCGATGACAACCGGCGTGACATTGTCGTTGAGGTTACGGAAGGGCATCCCCTCAATCTGTTCGGCATCAGGCGGAGCGGCCTCGACCCAGACATCCGTGCCGCCATAGCGACCGGGGAAATCCTGCAACAGATAGAAGGTTCGGGTCAGCACGTGGTCCCGTGGTATCGGCTCTAACGAGGGGATATTCAACGGAGCCGCCAGTTGCTGCAGCTTGCGACCATTCGGACTGGAAGCCCCAAACCGGGCAACATCCGAATCCCGCGTGTCGAACAGGATCATGCCGCCGGACCGTAAATAGGCGTTCAGCCGGGCATAAGCCTCGGCGGATGGCTGCGGTTGTTCAGGTGTGATCGGCCAATAAAGCAGCGGAAAGAACGCCAGTTCATCGCGCTCCAGATCCACACCAATTGGCTCGGCCGGTTCGACCGATGTGCGGTAATACAACGTTTGAGCGAGACCGCGCATACCGGCCTCAGCGACGTTGTCGATTTGCGCGTTGCCGGTCAGAACATGCGCCAGAACCAGCTCATGCGTGGCATTCAGCGCAAAATCCGTCTCATCCGGGGTCTGGGCCTGTGCCTCAGGCACCACAAGCGCGATACCCAGCACTGTGGCGGCAGCTTTGGCCAATCCCAACCGCCCGGACAAGGCAAGCGACGCGATCACGTCAATCGTCAACAGCAACAAGGCAAGGCTGAGAAGAATACCGCCAATCGGCGTCTCGGTGCTGATTTCCTGCCCCTTGATCGGAACATCCGATGGCCAGACCGCCGGGCTGAGCACCGCATCCTCGGACAATACGTTCAGCGCCAGTTTCTGCTTGCCGCTTTCATACAAGCCCGGTCTCAGCGCGGGCCCAATCTGGCCCGAGACCAGCTCGACGCCGTCGACGCCAGCCAAATTGCCGGCATCTGTCAATGTTCCGAACCCGTCCATGACCTGTATCGGTTCCCACGTGGTGCCCTGAAGCTGCGACACCTGTCGGGATTTTGCCGCCGAAGCCACTGCCAGACGATCCAGCATCTCGACAAACAGGCCGGACAGCGGCAGGCTGGACCATTCTGCGTCGGCAGTGACATGGAACAATACCACCTGCCCCAGGCCCAGCGCCTTGCGCGTCACCAGCGGCGTGCCGTCCGACAGCGATGCAATCACACGATCTGCCAGATTAGGGTCTGGTTGCGCCATCACCTGCGTTGTCACGGTGACGTCGCCCGGCACCTGCAATCCAAAAAACGGTGAGCTTTCGGTGAACGGTGCGAGTCCCTTGGCCTCGCCCCAGCTCATCGCGCCGCCGACTGAGCGGCCACCGCTGCGCAGGCGGACAGGCAACAGCGTATCTTCGGCATCGCGACCCAGATCGCTGGCAGCCATGCGCGGACCGGCAAAGCGCAGCAACAAACCGCCCTGTTCGACCCATTCGATCAACTCTGCCTGTTCCGCATCTGACAGTTTGGCCACATCCGCCAGCACGATCACATCCGGGTTTGCGGGTAGAACGTCCAGCAAACCGCCATCGACAAAGTCTGCCGTGGGGATCAGCACTTGCGTCAGGTAGTGAAGCGGCGACAGCAGCTCCAGCCCTTCGCGGTTCAGCGTGCCCGCGATCAACGCGACTTCGCGTCTTCGCAAGCTGTCATCGGTCAGTGTAAGCGCACCGGCGGACCGCTGACCCTGAATTTCGAACCGGGTAATACGCGCGCGCAATTCGGATGGCAGGGCCAATTCGACCTGCGCCTGAGTCTCGCCACTTTCAAAGGTCATCTCGGCCGATTGCAGAACACGCATTGCTCCTGCGGGATCACGGCCCTGCGCCAGAATGGTAATCGTTTCCGCCGGACCCGGAGTGGACCTTTGCGCATTCAGCTCAATCACACCGTCCTGATACGTGGCAGGCAAAACCGCCATAACCGGCGAGGCCGTGCGGTACACGGTCACACCGCCGCGAGCCTGCAAAGCCGACAGGACACGGTCATGGCCGTCATAGGCCAGCTTGTCACTGAACCAATACGTCTCGAACCCGTCATCTACCGCGTCGAGTGCGGCCAGAACCTGATCAATCTGCGCGGTCGTAGGCTGCCACGGCGATGGCACCAGACCGGGCAGGCGGCTGCGCCATGCCTCTGCGGCCTGAAAAACGGGGGCTTCGGGGTCGGTCAGCTGCAGGATCGAAACCGGTCGCCCCGCGCGACCAGCTTCGGTCAGCTGTGCATCGATCTGTTCAAGGGTCGAGGACCACCGGGTTGCCCCGGCCCAGCTGGCATCCAGCACCAGCAACAAAGGTCCCGACCCCTGCTGGTCGCGGGACGGGTTCAGAACCGGCCCGGCCAGACCAATGATGATCGCGGCCGCCGCCAGCATGCGCAGCAGCAAAAGCCACCACGGCGTTCGGTCCGAAACGCTTTCATCGTCCTTCAGGCCCAGCAGCAGGGTAACCGCGGGAAACAGCCTGCGAATGGGTGCAGGCGGCACGGCCCTCAGAATAAGCCAAAGGATCGGCAGGGTGATCAGACCCAGCAACACCCATGGCGCGGTAAAGCCGATGCCCGCCAGAACCGTCATACCGTTCCCCCATCCAGCGCACGATAGAGCCACAAAAGAGCCGCTTGTGCGCTGTCACCCGTGTGATGCAGACCCAGTTGCCAGCCTGTTGCGCGCGACAGTTGCGTCAACGCATCTTTGCGCGCGGCCAGACGCTCCAGATACCGGTCGCGCAAATCGGCCGCCTTGAGCGTCTCGTGACGTGTGGTGCCGCCGACGCTTTCGAAAATCGTCCGACCGCGATAGGGAAAGCTCTCTTCGCTGGGGTCCAGAACCTGCAGCAACACGCCGCGTACGCCGCGGTCAGCTGCTTTGGTCAGGGCCAGTTCGACCTCGTCCATCGGACCCAGAAAATCGGAAATGAACACGGCCCGGGCATGTGGGATCATCGCGCGGTGTTCGGGCGGGGCATAATCCGTCTCGGAATCCTCGGTCCACGCCTGCGCCAGACGCACGATCTGCGCATTGCCGCGTCGGGGTGGCAGGGTGGTGCCGGTCAGGCCCACACGCTCGCCCCCGCGCACCAACAGAATTGCTGTGGACAGACCCAGCAAGCGCGCCCGATCCGCCTTGGTCGGCAGAGTTTTGTCGGACGCAAACCGCATTGATGCGCCCTGATCGACCCACAGCATCACCGATTGCGCAATCTGCCACTCGCGTTCGCGCACGAATTGCTGATCCCCCCGCGCCGAGCGGCGATGGTCGATCATCCGTCGGCTGTCGCCGATCTGGGCCGGGCGGTACTGCCAGAAATCATCACCCAGACCCGACCGCCTGCGCCCGTGATCGCCCAGCAGGACCGTTCCGGCCAGATGTTCAGCCCGCGCCAAAAGGGGCGGCAGCCGGGACGCTTCGGCCTCGGATCGTTCGCGAAGGGTCAGCGCCGCATTCACGCCGCAGCCTCGGTGCGGATCAGACCGGTCGCCGTAGTTTCGATCAGATCAGCCAGACTGTCACCACGCGCCCGCGCCGCAAAGTTCAACGCCATGCGGTGACTGAGCACCGGGCGCGCCATATCCAGAACATCCTCGGCATTGGGGGCCAGCCGCCCCTGCAGCATCGCCCGTGCCCGCACGGTCATCATCAACGCCTGCGCCGCGCGGGGCCCGGGACCCCAGGCCACCGTTTCAGAGACACGCTCGGATACACCAGCCTCATCAGGGCGGAATGCCCGCACAAGATCGAGGATCAGCTCCACAACCGACTCGCCGACCGGCATACGGCGCAGCAGCACCTGCGCGGCCAGCAATTCCTCTTTGGTGAAAATCTCGTGCGCTTCCTCCTCCTCGACGCCCGTGGTGGCCAGCAGGATATCCCGTTCGGTCTGACGGTCGGGGTATTCCACGTCGATCTGCACAAGGAACCGGTCCAGCTGCGCCTCGGGCAGCGGATAGGTGCCTTCTTGCTCAATCGGGTTTTGCGTCGCCAGAACATGGAACGGCACACCCAACGAGCGGTCCTCGCCAGCCACGGTCACGGTCCGTTCCTGCATCGCCTGCAACAATGCCGATTGCGTCCGGGGGCTTGCGCGGTTGATCTCGTCCGCCATCAGCAACTGGCAGAAGATCGGGCCCGAGATAAACCGGAAGTGTCGCGCGCCGTCTTCGTCGGTGTCCAGAACCTCGGACCCCAGAATATCCGCGGGCATCAGGTCAGGCGTGAACTGAATACGATTGCCATTCAGGCCCATAACGGTGGACAGCGTTTCAACCAGACGGGTCTTGCCAAGACCGGGCAAGCCGATCAGCAACGCGTGCCCGCCGCACAGCAATGCGGTCAGCGTCAGGTCCACGACCTTTTCCTGTCCGATAAACCGACGGGTGATCGAGGATTTGGCCTCTTGCAGTTTGGCTTCCAGCGCTTCGATCTCGGACACGAGGTCGGCGGGTTCGGTCATGACTTTCCCTTCCGTGGACTAATATGGTTGAAGTGTATCGCGCGAAAAGGAAATGGCAAAAGTAATGAGCGGACAAAAACCTGTGACACCTTCCCCTGATGGCATTGCGGCATCAGTCAACGCCGCGAAAACCAAGGGCTTACCCCCGGTTCACCTGTGGAATCCTCCGTTTTGTGGCGATCTGGACATCCATATCGCCAAAGATGGCTCTTGGAGTTATTTAGGGTCGCCGATCAACCGGTTCGAGCTTGTGAAGCTATTTTCCTCAATTCTTAAGAAAGAAGATGACCGCTATTTTCTCGTGACTCCGGTCGAGAAGGTGGGAATCACCGTCGAAGACGTGCCCTTTGTGGCGGTCGATTTCGACACCGAAAGCACAGGTCAGTCACAAATGCTGACTTTCACCACCCATGTAGGCGACGCCGCCGTGGCCGGGGCTGATCACCCGATCCGTATCGTGATCGACCCCGAAACAGACGAACCATCCCCCTATATATTGATGCGTGCCAACCTTGAGGCGCGGATCGACCGCAAAAGCTTCTATCGGCTGGTGGACATTGCCGAGCATAACGGCGATTGGTTCGGCGTTTGGTCAAACGGACAGTTCTTCCCGCTGATCCGCTCGGATGCATTACCGGATTAGGCCGTGCGCGGCACCCGGCGGTCCTGCGCCAGCACCACGGCCACCGCGACAATGGCTGCGCCCAGCGCGCGGGTCCCGTTCCACTCATCCCCCAGCACCAGCATGATCACCATCACATAAAACGGTGCAATGTTGATGTGGAACGATGCCAGCGCCACCCCAAGCTTGCCGACGGAGGCAATGAAAAAGACCTGACTCAGACCCATCGCGACCAGGGCGTAAATCATCAACATCCCGGCTTGCCGAAGATCGAATGCCGCCGTCGGCAGCACCTCAGCGCCCACAAGCCCTGTGGCCAGAAACAGGGCGCTGGCCGTCACAAGCCCGCCCGCGAAGGTGATGGAACTGCGCCCGATCTGGCTAAGCTCGGGGAAATCCCGTGCCGTCGCCATGCTGGCCCAGCAGAACAGCCCGGTCGAGACGATGGCGCAGGCCGCGCCCAAGCCCAGTTGGGCCGGGGCCACCGCGCTGGTCGCAATCACCCCCCCGATGATCGACACGACGACACCAATGGCAAAATTCCACCGCAGGCGGCGCGTTCCCGTCGCCAGTTCCAGCACGGTTGCGAACAAGGGCGCACAGGATGCAATGATTGCCACGGTCACCGGGTCAGTCAGTTTTTGCGCCAGGATGATCAGGAACATCCCTGCTCCCAACATACCACCAACCAGCAAGGCATGCCCCCACCGCGCGCGCAACATCCGTGCCGGCCCATCGATCAGCATCCAGATCGGCACCATGACAACCACCGCCAGCGCCAACCGCGCCACAAGCAGCGCGACCGGGGGCCAAGTTTGCAAAAGCACCTCGGCTGCCGGAAACCCTGCCGCCCATGTCAGCATCGAAGCCACGGCCAGACCATTGCCGGGTAAAGCAGAGCAGCGTCCGGAAGACACAGGAAGAGTGGTCCCGCGCACGGGGTCAGGGCTCATCGCCATGGTGTCAGACCTTCTGTTGGAGCGGCGCGCAAAAATGATTCGCCGCGATGGCTCGAAAATCCCTGATTTGCACCGGCCGATCTGGCCGATTTTCGACAATCTGTCGTTTTCAGTCCCTTTCGTGGATTTCACCCCGAAGCTATGCTTCTCGCAAACTTCAATGTGATCAGCTCATGCCCAGATTTGCCGCCAATATCTCGCTGCTCTTTGCCGAGCTACCCTATCTCGACCGCTTCTCCGCCGCCGCCGAGGCCGGATTTGATGCCGTGGAAATCCTGTTCCCATATGAGTTGGCGGCCAAGGAAACCCGCGGCGCCCTAATGGCCAACGGGCTGGATCTGGTGCTGATCAACGCACCACCGCCCAATTATACAGGTAGTGAACCCGGCTATGGCGCGGTGCCGGGCGGCCACGCGCGGTTTCAATCCGACATCCGCCGTGTCATGCGCTATGCCGACGTGCTGAAACCGGAGCTGATTCATATCATGTCAGGCTATGCCTCAGGCCCCGAGGCGTTTGAGAGCTTTGTGCAAAATCTGAAATGGGCCGCAGATTTCGCCCCTTCCCAACAGTTCACCATCGAACCGCTCAACCCGGTGTCACAACCAGATTACTTCCTGAATGACTATGTTCTCGCCGTCGAGATACTCGACACGGTGAACCGTCCCAATGTCGGGCTGCAATATGACAGCTTTCACGCACATATGATTCACGGGGACGCTTTGAAAGTCTGGGATCGGTTTCACTCCAGGGTGATCCACGCCCAGATCGGTGCGGCCCCGGATCGCTCGGAACCCGGGCGCGGACCGACGGATTTCCCGGCCTTGTTCGAGGCTTTCTCGGATAAAGGGTTCACAGGCTGGGTCAGTGCCGAATACACCCCGTCGACATCACGCACCATGGACAGTCTGGGCTGGATGCCCACCTAGCTCTGGCTTTTCAACGAAAAATCCCGCAGATGAAGGCAATGTTGCTGCAAGGATGCCTCAGATGCTTCCCGCTCGTTATGCTCGTGCCCTGTTCAGCCTGATCATGTCTGGCCTGATGTCCTGTATCGTCACAGGCATCGCCACGGCCAAAGCCGTCGGCTTCGGGCCCACAACATTTGGCGACTGGATGGCGTCCTGGGCATTCTGCTGGCCCATCGCATTCACCGTCATCCTGTTGCTTGCCCCATCGGTGCAACGTCTGGTCAATCGCCTGGTCAGTTCCCCGGACTGACCCGCGGCGAAGAGGGCCCGCCGGGCCTGATGAGCCGCGCCCTCAGTGCGCCTCGGCCCAGTTGGCCCCTTGCCCGGCATCCACGCTCAGCTTGACATCCAGTTTGACGGCAGGATCCGAGGCCCCCTCCATCACGTCGCGCGCCACGCCGATCACCTGATCCACCGCGTCTTCGGCCACTTCGAACAGCAATTCGTCATGCACCTGCAACAGCATCTTGGCAGGCAAGCCATTGATCGCATCAGGCATCCGCACCATCGCCCGCCGGATCACATCCGCCGCCGTGCCTTGAATCGGCGCATTGATCGCCGCGCGGCGCGAGAATCCCGCATGCGGGCCCTTGGCATTGATTTCCGGCGTGTGGATTTTGCGGCCGAACAGGGTCTGGACGTATCCATTCTCTTTGGCAAAGGCGATTGTGTCGTCCATATAGGTCCGGATACCCGGGAAGCGTTCGAAATAACGGTCGATAAAGCCCTGCGCCTCAGCCCGCGGGATGCGCAGGTTACGCGCCAGGCCAAAGCCCGAGATGCCGTAGATCACACCAAAGTTGATCGCCTTGGCCTGCCGTCTGATCTCCGGCGTCATCTCGTCCAGTGGCACGTCGAACATTTCGGACGCCGTCATAGCGTGAATGTCCAACCCATCCGAAAACGCCTGTTTCAGAGTCGAAATGTCGGCGATGTGCGCCAATATCCGCAGTTCGATCTGGCTATAGTCGAGGCTGACCATCACATTGCCCGGTTCAGCGATGAACGCCTCACGAATGCGCCGCCCCTCTTCGGTGCGCACCGGGATGTTCTGCAGGTTCGGATCGGTCGAGGCCAGACGCCCCGTGTTCGCCCCGGTGATCGAATAAGACGTGTGTACCCGCCCCGTGTCAGGGTTGATATGGGTCTGCAGCGCGTCCGTATAGGTCGATTTCAGCTTGGACAACTGCCGCCAATCCAGCACCCGGCGGGGCAACTCGTGCTCGGTGGCGAGGTCTTCCAGAATATCGGCCCCTGTCGAGTATTTTCCAGTCTTGCCCTTCTTGCCGCCTTCCAGACCCATCTTGTCGAACAGAATCTCGCCCAGTTGTGCGGGCGAGCCCACGTTGAAATTCTCACCCGCCAGTTCGTGAATTTCAGCCTCTAATCCGGCCATTTTCTGCGCAAAAGCGTTGGACATGCGAGACAGGACATCGCGGTCAACCTTGATGCCATGCGTCTCCATCTCGGCCAGAACCGGCACCAGCGGGCGTTCGAGCGTCTCATAAACGGTCGTCACCTGCACCTGATGAAGCTGCGGCTTGAACAGCTTCCACAGGCGCAGCGTGATATCCGCATCCTCGGCGGCATAGGCAGTGGCCTCGTCAATCGGCACCTTGTCAAACGTGATCGCCGATTTGCCCGAGCCCAGCAGCGGTTTGATCGGGATCGGCGTGTGGCTCAGATACCGTTCGGACAGCGTGTCCATCCCATGCCCATGCTCGCCCCCATGCATCGCATAAGACATCAGCATCGTGTCGTCGATCGGGGCCACGTTGATGCCATAACGCGCGAAAATCTTCGCGTCGTATTTCATGTTCTGCCCGATCTTTAAGATCGATGGGTCCTCGAACATCGGCTTGAGCAGGGTCAGAGCCTCATCCAGCGGCATCTGCCCCTCGGCCAGCGCGTCGGTTCCGAACAGATCGTCCGTCGCGCTTTCGCGGTGAATCAATGGGATGTAACAGGCCTCACCCGCCTCGACACACAGCGAAATGCCGACCAGATCAGCGATCATCTCGTTCAAGCCAGTGGTTTCGGTATCCACCGCAACCCAGCCGCGCTCATAGGCATGATCGATCCATTTCTGCAGCGCGCCCGCATCCCGCACGCATTCATACTTCGAGGCATCGAACGGGATTGCCTCAGCCTCAACCTCTTCGACCGGCGCGGACGCATCGGCAATGACCGGGGCCTCGGCACCCAGTTTGTCGGCGATGCGTTTGGTGAGTGTGCGAAATTCCATCTCGGCCAGGAATCCCAGCAAGGTTTCGGGCTCGGGGTCTTTCACCTCAAGATCGTCCAGCGAGAAATCAAGCGGCGTCTGTTCGTCCAGTTGCACCAGCTTCTTCGACAGCTCGATCTGGTCGCGCTTTTCGATCAGTGTCTGGCGGCGTTTGGGCTGTTTGATCTCTTCGGCGCGGTCCAGCAGGGTTTCCAGATCGCCGTATTCGTTGATCAGCAAAGCCGCCGTCTTGACCCCGATCCCCGGAGCGCCCGGCACATTGTCCACCGAATCCCCGGCCAGCGCCTGCACATCAACCACGCGTTCAGGGCCCACGCCGAACTTTTCGAACACCCCGTCGCGGTCGATGCGCTTGTTCTTCATCGCGTCCAGCATTTCCACACCGTCGCCCACCAGCTGCATCAGGTCCTTGTCGGAACTGACGATGGTCACACGCCCCCCGGCTTCGCGCGCCTGCACGGCGAGCGTCGCGATGATGTCGTCGGCCTCATAGCCCTCCAGTTCCTTGCAGGCGATGTTGAACGCCTTCGTCGCCTCGCGGGTCAGCGGCATCTGCGGGCGCAAATCCTCGGGCATCGCCTCGCGGTTGGCCTTGTAAAGGTCATACAGATCATTGCGGAACGTATGCGAGCCCTTGTCGAAGATCACCGCCACATGGGTCGGTGCGTCGGGTCCGACGTTCCCTTCGACATATTTCTGCAGCATGTTGCAGAACCCCGAGACTGCCCCGATGGGCAAGCCATCCGATTTTCGCGTCAGCGGCGGCAGCGCGTGATAGGCCCGAAAGATAAAGGCTGATCCATCGATCAGATGCAGGTGACAGCCTTTTCCAAACCCGCTCATGCCCGTGCTCCTCTCCGTTACGCCCACCCGTCCTGCCATGGAATGCAGATGGATGCCAGTAGTAGAACGCGCAGATCAGGCCGTCTGCGATTTTGCCAAAGCCTCAGGGGTAGAATTCACACCACCCGGTATGAATCCAGCCTTTGAACTGAGTCTCGACATTGTCGATGGCTCCGTTTTCGACATAGCACCACTTTCCTTCGCAGGCGCGAATATAGGCTGCGTCGCCGTTGCGAAGGCTTCCGATCTGCTGGTGATTTGATCCCGGCCCGGTTCTGATCGCCAGAAAGCCGTCGCCGTTTGGGTTCAGGCCTTTTACAAGGCACCCGGTATCTGTGATGACCGGACCGGTGGGCTGAACAATCTGTTGAGACTGAGCACTTGTGGCAAGGAAAATGCATAAGGCGGCGCTTAGAATACGCGTCATCGCGATGGTCTCCAAAATTCATGTTTAAAACAAGGGAAAACCTAGCCCAACAAGTGCCGTCCGTCTACGGGACATAGCAAGCCTTCGTTTCTGGAGCGTCCACGCAAATATGCCCGAGATGAAGACAGTCCCATGCCTTCATTAAATACCGGCTTACCCGCCAAATAGGCCCGAGAAAAAATCCGAAAAACTGTCCAGTAGCGCCATGATGATCAACGCCCCCAGCAGCGCAAAAAACGCCCAGGCAAAGAACTGAAACAGGATAGCGCCGGTTCCGATGAAAATCCCGGCGATGGCGGGGCGCGTTTTTTCATGCCGCAAGACACCAATGGTGGACAGTACAATGGCCAATCCACCCAGCATCGCCACGCCAATTCGCAGGTGGTCATCCAGATCCCGCGTCGGCGCAACGGGTGCGGGTTGTTCCAGCCCGGCTGCGGCCCGCAAGGTGGATTTTCCGATCTCGGCAGCAAGCTCTCCCAAAGACACACCCGTCGCCTGTTGCGGTGCGAATGGCCCCGCCCAAAACACAAACAGTGCGGCAAGCAATGCGATTGCCGAAACAACAAAGCCGATCCAACCGAAAAAAGGGCTGGCAGGGCTGTCAAGTGTAGCGTCGGTCATGGTCCTCGCCTAAGCAATTTTACTCATTTTCATAGACAAAAGCGGCGATTCTTGGGCGAACTAACGAACGTCGGATTGATAAAGCCGTCGCGACAATGTGACGGAATACGGAAGCGGCACCCAAATTCCGAACCGCACGCCCGCAGCACGCAGAGTTTCACCGATCCAGACATTGCACGTGCGCAACGCGTTAAAGCGCCCATTAGCGGCAAAGAACCGATCGGTTTCGGAAAAACCGGACACATTCAAAGGAATCCATTGCCCCTGATCCGTTTGCTCAAAACTGGCCGTGATGGCCCTGAGGAACCGTTCAAACTGGTCCAAAGACAAATGCACGGACGGCAATTGCAACTGCGGGTTCAACTTGGCAATCAAGTCCACGCGAATGACGGATCGATCTCCTGTCAGGCCCCGAGCGATCGCGCCAAACGACACATCCGAATAAGAGCCGGTCGTGGTATAAAACGCGCGCGCACCCCATCCGATCATCACCCATTCTGTGTGCGGATGATGCACAGGCAGGCCCGCGTGACGCAGCCCATCCAATTCCCGACGTGCAATGGGTGTCAGCGGAATCAGAAAATCGTAGTGAATTGGCCCTTTGAGCAACCGTATCTCAACGGTGTCCTGATCATGGGGGCGGGTTCCGGGCCCAGGCACAAGTGCCCCGACAAACGCAGCCAGAAAATAGCCAATGACAACAACGCTCAGGCAGATCAGAGATCGCCCCAGCGCCTTGCGCATCTACGAAACTTCGCGCCCCTTCAGCACGTATTTGCAATCACAATAGGGGCATTCGACCCAACCCGTATCTTCGGGGATCTGCAACCAGACACGCGGATGGCCCAAAGCGCCCTCGCCGCCATCACAGGCAACGCGAGAGGTTTCCACGATCTTGGTTTCCGGCGCTTCGATGGTCACGGCTGGCAGTCCTTCTTCGGTTGTCGGCCTCGCGGGCATGTATTAGGTGCGTTTATGAGCGATGAGCAAACCGGGGGCAAGAGCCACATGAGCGATGCGGCAATCAGGATCGAAGGGCTGCGCAAGACCTATCGCGGCGGCAAGGGCCAGCCCGAGAAACAGGCGCTGAAAGGGATCGATCTGACCATCCCGCGTGGCTCGGTCTTTGGTTTGCTGGGGCCAAACGGGGCGGGCAAATCGACTTTGATCAATATTCTGGCCGGTCTGGTGGTGAAATCATCCGGTTCCGTGTCGATCTGGGGGTTCGATCAGGATCAGAACCCGCGCCAATCCCGCGCCGCCATTGGCGTGATGCCGCAAGAGCTGAACCTTGATCCCTTCTTTACCCCGCGCGGCGCGATGGAGGTTCAGGCCGGTCTGTACGGTGTGCCCAAATCCGAACGCCGCAGCGATGAGATCCTCGAACTGGTGGGCCTCGGCGACAAGGCCGAGGCCTATGCCCGCACCCTCTCCGGCGGGATGCGGCGGCGGTTATTGCTGGCCAAGGCGCTGGTACATTACCCCAAGATTCTGGTGCTGGACGAACCGACGGCGGGCGTGGATATCGAGCTGCGCCAGATGCTCTGGACCAATGTGCGCAAGCTGAACGAACAGGGCATGACCATCATCCTGACCACCCATTACCTGGAAGAAGCGCAGGAAATGTGTGACGAGATCGCGATTATCAACCATGGCGAAAAGATCGCGCAGGACAGCACCGCCAACCTGCTGAACCGCATGGACAGCCGCACTATGGTGATCATCCCCGACAGCCCTGTGGCTGGTTTGCCTGTGGCTGACGGTGTCGAGGCCGCGCTGCGCGACGATGGCAGTCTGGAACTGAACTATCAAAGCCAAACCACAAGCGCCGAACAGGTTCTGGAATCCGTCCGCTCTGCCAATATCCGCATTCGCGACGTGCGCACCGAAGAGGCCGATCTTGAGGATGTGTTCCTCGCGCTGACCTCCTCGCGCACCGATGACACCCCGGCGGACGACCACGATCAGCCGCGTCGGGGCATGCACCGGGTCAAGCTTTAAGCCCTGTCGATCCTCGCGTGATAGCAGTTGTTCAGCGCGGACCGGATGTGGATATAAGCCACGTCATCCCGCGCGAATATGGTTTCGGCAGCGGCCTGCAACTGGGGCTGCGGTGTGATGACTCCGGTGCCATAGACAGTGCGGTCATCCGACCCGTAGCCCTTGATCAGATAATTGGGTGATGCGGTCAGCGCTTCGGGCAAATCCGCCGGGTCCTCATAGCGCTGACAAGGCTCTGCACAAAGGTAAATCGGCCCGGTTTCCGCAAATGGCTGCGTTTCGGGGAAAGGCCTGTGCGCCAGAACCAGCATCTCTCTTCCCTTGGGAATATAAGTCAGGCAATGGCGGCACGGGTTTCCTTCTCCGTTCGAAATCGCACGCTCGGGCGGATTGCCATAGCCGTCTGGTGCGCCATCGCGATAAGCCTCGACCTGAGCAGTGGGAAGGGCGGTTATTTTGTGCATGGTGTCTCTCCTTTTTTGGCCACCCTGCCCGTCGCGATGACCTCAAGCGACCCGTTTCCTGCGCAAAGGACTCGAAAAAGAACAAAACGTGAATATAATAGGGAGTCGCCATGTATGCTGAGCTGTCGATCACGTCGAATTTCACCTTCCTCACCGGGGCCTCGCACCCCGAGGAGTATATGGAGCGTGCCGTTACCCTGGGCCTTCCCGCGATTGCGATTGCCGATGACAATTCGGTCGCCGGGATCGTGCGTGCCCATACTCAAGCACGCGAGATCGCCCGCAAGGTGCGCGAACGGCTGGAATGGGAGGCGCAGAACACGAGCCCAGGCCCGCCCTGCCCCGATCACATCCCGAAACCGCCATCCTATCCGATCCACGCGGTGCCCCGCCTGATCCCCGCCGCGCGGTTGATCTTCACCGACGCGCCCACCGTCACCGCCCTGCCCCTTAACCGGCAGGGCTGGGGTAACCTCTGTCGGATTCTGTCTACGGGCCGCCGGCGCGCCGAGAAAGGCGACTGCATCCTGCACCTGTCCGACCTCCTGGAGTTTACCGACGGTCTCCATCTGCTCCTTTGGCCACAGGCAACCCGGTCGCAGGGCGGCGCGAGCCCTTGGCGGACACAGGCGCAACAGCTGACGCGCCGCTTTGCCGGGCGGATGCATCTGTTGATGCACCCCCGGTATGACGGAGCTGACAGCACTTATTTCCGTGAATTAGAGGCTGAATCGCAGCAACTCGGCATCCCCACGCTGGCCAGCGCCGCGCCGATGATGCACCACGGCACCCGCCGCAAACTGGGGGACGTCCTGACCGCCATCCGCCTGCGTCGCAAGGTGGATGAGCTGGGCCGCGACGCGCTGGCCAATGGCGAACAGCGCCTGCGCTCGGAACCCGAGATGCTGCGCCTTTTCAAAACCCATGAAGGGGCGGTCGCGCGGGCGCATGCCCTCAGCGAAGACCTGACCTTCTCGCTGGACGAGTTGCGCTATGAATATCCCAATGAGGGCCGTGATCAGGAAACCCCGACCCAGCGTCTGCACCGTCTGGCGCATGAGGGGTTGAACTGGCGCTATCCGGCGGGCGCGTCAGAGAAGGCAAAGAAAATGCTGGCGCATGAACTGACTCTGATCGCCAAGCTGAAATACGAACCCTACTTCCTCACCGTCCGCGATATCGTCACATTCGCCCGCTCCCGCGATATCCTGTGTCAGGGGCGCGGCTCGGCGGCCAATTCGGTGGTCTGCTTTTGCCTCGGCATCACCGAGGTCAGCCCCGAGCTGGGTACGATGGTGTTCGAACGCTTCGTGTCCGAGGCGCGGGACGAGCCCCCCGATATCGATGTCGATTTCGAACACGAACGCCGCGAAGAGGTGATCCAGCATATCTATGACCGCTATGGCCGCGAACGTGCAGGGCTCTGCGCCACCGTCGTGCATTATCGCGGCAAGCGGGCCATCCGCGAGGTGGGGCGCGCCATGGGCCTGACCGAGGACACGATCTCGGCCCTGTCCTCACAGCTCTGGGGGTTTTTCTCGACCAAAGGGCTTGAGGCTGAACGGATGCGCGAGATCGGCCTCGACCCCGAGGATCGCCGCCTGAAACAGACTCTATCCTTGGTGTATGAGATCGATGGCTTCCCGCGCCACCTGTCTCAGCATGTGGGTGGTTTCATCATCACCGAAGGACGGCTGGACGAACTTGTGCCCATCGAAAACGCCACGATGGAGGGTCGCACGGTTATCTGCTGGGACAAGGACGATATCGACAGCCTTGGCATCCTCAAGGTCGATGTGCTCAGCCTCGGGATGCTCACCTGTATCCGGAAAGCGTTCGACCTGATCCAGCGTCACCATCAGACCGGTTATACTCTGGCAACCCTGCCACCCGAGGACCCGCAGGTCTATGACATGCTGTGCAAGGCGGACTCGATCGGCGTGTTTCAGGTAGAAAGCCGGGCACAGATGAATTTTCTACCCCGGATGAAACCGCGCAGATTCTATGATCTGGTGATCGAGGTCGCCATCATCCGCCCCGGCCCCATTCAAGGCGACATGGTCCACCCCTATATCCGCCGCCGCAATGGCGAGGAGGAGGTCAGCTTCCCCTCGGACGCCTTGGGCGAGGTCTTGGGCAAAACGCTGGGCGTGCCGCTGTTTCAGGAACAGGCAATGCAGATCGCTATCGTGGGCGCGGATTTCACCCCGGAACAGGCGGACCGGCTGCGGCGATCGCTGGCGACCTTCAAGAAACATGGCAATGTCAGCGAATTCCGCTCCCTGTTCCTGCGCGGGATGGAGCGTAACGGCTATGAACAGGATTTTGCCGAGCGCTGCTTTTCGCAGATCGAAGGCTTCGGGTCCTATGGCTTTCCCGAAAGTCACGCGGCCAGTTTCGCGCTGCTGGTCTATGCCTCAGCCTGGATCAAATGTCACCACCCGGGCATCTTCGCCTGCGCGCTGCTGAACTCGCAGCCCATGGGGTTCTATGCGCCTGCACAAATCGTGCGCGACGCGCGGGAACACGGCGTGCAGGTGCGCCCGGTCTGCATCAATGCCAGTTTCTGGGACAATGCGATGGAACCCGACGGGCGCGGCGGGCTGGCCCTGCGGCTGGGGTTCCGCCAGATCAAAGGCCTGAGCGAGGAAGACGCCAGCTGGCTGACCGCCGCGCGCGGCAATGGCTATACGCAAGTCGATGACGTCTGGCGGCGCGCCGGGCTTGGCCCGTCGGTGATCGAACGGCTGGCCGAGGCCGATGCCTTTGCCGCCTGCGACCTGACAAGGCGCGAGGCTCTGTGGCAAGCCAAAGCGATTGCGACCGCGAAACCGCTGCCCCTGTTTTCACAGGACTTGGAAGGCGAGGCGCTGGACGAACCCGAGGCCTATCTGCCGCAGATGACCCTGGGCGAGCAGGTGGTCGAGGATTACGTCGCCACCCGCCTCAGCCTGCGGGCGCATCCGGTGGCCCTGTTGCGGCATATCCTGACGCCCGGACCGCGCGACAAAACCACACCTGTTGCCTGACGTCCGAACCGGCTACTGCCCCTGAAACAGAGACTGTTAAAGGATCCAAATGACCAGACCCGCCCTGCCCCCGCGCTTTCCGGCGACGCCCGCGCAGATCAACGCGCAGGTCCGCGCTTTCTATGCAGGTGTGCGCGAGGATGCGGTGCTGGGTCCCGTTTTCAACACACATGTCCATGACTGGCCCGCGCATGAGGAAAAGATCGCCGCCTTCTGGCGCAACGCCATCCTGTTTGAGCGCAGCTATGACGGCAATCCGCAGCGGGTTCACATCGAACGCCCGGATGTAAAACCCGAGATGTTCGCCCATTGGCTCGACCTGTTCGAAGAGGTCGCCACCCAGACCCTGCCTCTGGAAACCGCAACCCCATGGGTGGCACTGGCCCGCCGGATCGGGGTGGGGATGCGGGCGGGGGTCCAATCAGCGCGCCAACCCAAGGACGCGCCACCGATCCTGCGATGACCTCAGATCATGGCAGCATTGCGGTGTTAGCGGTAAAATAGGGGCTATCCGCCCCGGCAAAATCGGTTTAATCAAAGATCACGACAGCCCGGGCGTCCCCCGCGCTGCACCGGCGCGCGCCACCACACCGACACATGATCCGAGGCCATGGGCATGAGCACTCAAAACACCACCCTTCGGGGACTAGGATTTGCGTTTCTGGGCTTTGCTGTCTTTGCCAGCCACGACGTCCTGATCAAGGTACTGGGCGGCACGTATTCGGTGCTGCAGATCATCTTTTTCGCCACGCTGTTTTCCTTTGTGCCGATGGCCGTGACGATCCTGACCGATCGGACCACGGGCAACTTCCTGCCGCGTCATCCTTGGCTGGTCCTGCTGCGCTCGGGCCTGATGATTACCTCCATGACCTGCGCGTTTTATGCCTTTTCCGTGCTGCCACTGGCCGAAGTCTATTCGCTGTTGTTCTCTTTCCCGCTGATCGTCACCGTCCTGTCGATCCCGATCCTTGGCGAAGTGGTCCGCGCCCAGCGCTGGGCTGCCGTAGGCGTCGGCCTGATCGGGGTCCTGATCGTCCTGCGCCCCGGTGCGACAGACATTACACTGGGCCACCTCGCAGCCCTTACAGCAGCGTTTTGCAGCGCGTTTGGCTCTGTTCTGGTACGCAAGATCGGGAATGAGGAGCGCTCGGCCGTGCTGATCCTTTATCCGATGTTGCTGGCTATCGTTGCGATGAGTCTGGCCCAGCCCGCCGTATATCTGCCACCATCGCTGCCGCATCTGGGCATGATGGCGCTGGTCGGCGTGTTTTCGGTCATCGCCCAACACCTGATTATTCTGGCCTATCGCGCCGCGCCCGCAGGCGTGGTCGCCCCCAGCCAATACAGCCAGATCATCTGGGCCACCCTGTTCGGCATGGCGTTCTTCAACGAAAAACCTGACGGTTGGGTCGCCGTCGGGGCCAGCATCATCATCGCCTCCGGCGTCTTTGTGGTCTGGCGCGAGAGTCGGTCCAACACCACCTCGGCCAACACACCGGTTTTGCGTGTGCGGTCGCCGCGATCAGATACGGGGGCAACGCGGCCTGGGTCATGACCCGTCGCGACACCGGATTTTAAGGTCCCCGTTGGTGCCGCCTTTTTCAAACCGGTCAATGGCCCGCACCAGATCGCTCAGTCTTTTGTGGCCGTAGGTGCGGGCATCAAAATCCGGGTACATCTTGCCCAACTGGCTGCCCACAAAGGACAAGCTTGCCCAGCCGTCCGCCTCTTTCGTGTTCCGAACAACGTTTCGGATCAATTGGAACGCGTGGTTTAACTCGTGTTTCGTATTGGCACCTTCGCCCTTGTTTGAGACATCCGCCTCGCCTTCGGGCTTTTGAATATTTTCAATGTAGATGAATCGATTACAGGCTGCCACAAAGGCTTTGGGTGTCTTGCGTTCGCCAATCCCGAACACGTCGAGCCCTTGTTCACGAATACGGCTGGCAAGGCGTGTGAAGTCACTGTCTGACGACACAAGAACAAATCCGCTAAAGCGATCCGCATGCAGGATATCCATCGCATCGATCACCAGCGCTATGTCGCTGGAATTCTTTCGGGACGTATTGGCGAATTGCTGATGGGGGACGATGGCATGTTCGGCCAAAGAACTGGAATCCCACCCTTGCGGAGACCCGTTCGAGAAATCTCCGTAAATCCGCCTGAGGCCCGCTTCGCCCAATGTGGCAATTTCTTCAAATATCCCGGCGGCGTGTTTGGCCGGAACATTATCGGCATCAATCAGAACCGCAAGGCGGTCCGTTGTCTTTAAAGTCAAATTCATCCCTCAACTTATAGTTTTATTCTTTGAGGGGAATGTAAGAACGAGAAAGGGCGCGCAAAAGCCCGCCCTTCGAGAATATTTTTCGCGATCAATACACCACGACCGAGCGGATGCTCTCGCCCCGGTGCATCAGGTCGAACCCTTCGTTGATATCGTCCAGACTCATAGTGTGAGTGATC